>JABJJH010000500.1 GCA_018660965.1 Rhodospirillaceae bacterium
AATAGCCCATCTCTTCAAGCAATGGCAGATAGCTGTACGATTCGACGTCACAGGCGATGCCGGGATATCGATTCCAGTACCAGGTACCGCCAACGTCCCCGCCTCGCTCGCAAAACCTGACATCGCTGAAGCCCGCCTCGCGCAGCTTGTACCACAGCAAAAGACCCGCGAAGCCGGCGCCGACCACCAGAATTTCACACTCATCCGTCAGGGCGTCGCGTTCGATGGGGGGCGCGGAGTAGACATCTTCGAGGTATTTGCTGAACTCGCCTTCCATCGCCATGTAATCGGCGGCGCCTTCCCGCGATTCCTTGAACGCGCGGTACTTCGCCTGTTCCTCGGCGTTGAACACCGCGCCCGGCGGCGGCGGCGGCAGCGTCTTCATCGCCTCATCGTCGATGACGGCGTAACCCTTACCGGCAATTCTTTCGTTCGCCTTGGCGGCGCGCGTGTTGAAGAATTTCAGGCCCGTCGCGGGGTCAATCTGGATTGGCAAGGTCATGGCTCTGTTCTCGTCATGGTTCAAGGCGAATATTTAAGGCAGTCGTGTTCAAGGCAGGTGTCGGTTGGGTTCCGTGTAAAAAAGCGACCCAGCGAGATAATTTCGTTCATTCGCTGAAATCTTAACGTTCTCTTCAATAATCCGGTGGTTTTCTGAGTGTCGTATTAACCGTTATATTAAAACTTTGGGCGCTAATCGCAATGGCGTTGGGTTTTCCGGTCGAGTCGATATTACCCGTGACGCATGCGCCCGGTACTGCGGCGGAACGGTTGGTTGCGACGAATTAAAACAAGGATTTGGCGATTACCCCAAATTCGCGGTAATCTTTCTTAATGTGATTCTGTCTGTATTTAGCGGAGGTTGTCATGGCCAAAGGGGAAAAGCGGCGCCATGTGCGCATCAAGGTCGATAAGCCGGTTAAGATTCGGGATGAAAAGGGGGAATATGAGGGCCAGTTGTCCGATATTTCCTATAGCGGCGCGGCGGTAAGCGGCGAGGCGCTGGAGTTCGAGGAGGATCAGGGCCTGGAAGTGGATTCGGAAGAATTCGGACGGCTGTCCGGCAACGTCGTGCGGGAACTCGATGACGGGTTCGCGATGGCGTTCGATATGGATGACGAAGCGAAAGAGGATCTGGTCGACGAGATTACCGGTCATCGCTCCGGGTCGGATACCGGTTACGATTGATCCAGGAGTGGCGGCCCTCGCGAAGAAAAAGCCCCGCCGGGGGAAGGCGGGGCTTAGTTACGTCGCGACCCAAGGGGAGGAAAAGGCCGCGCGCTTTGTTGATTAAAGAATGCGATAAAATCTTGGTATTTTCGTCACCCATTTGGTGGACATTGTTGATATTAAGCGCGTTATGCGTGAAATATTACCTGAAGAACGCGCCTGACTCCCGACGTCTTGTCGAGCCGCCTGGGCGCGCAAAACTGCGGTAGCGCACACCATCCAAACCAAGTGTTCCCGTGCCTTAGCGCCTCATTCACCGCGTCTTCGACGTCAGGTTTCGCAATGTCGCGGATGTAAACAAACCGCTCAATGTGGCCTTTTCCATCAACATAGGCGATGGCGTCACCGGATCGGGCGTAGAGATTTGCTTCCGCGTCGGTCAAATCGACACAAGGAAAACCATCGGTGTCTATGATGCGTTCCTCAAAGCTCATCGGTCATGCCTTCATGGGGGGCCGTTTTGGGCCTGGGAGGGCCGTATTAAGGGGCGCGGTTACGAATTTTGATCGATTTCAATGCGCCGGCCAATAAAGCAGCACGTGACCAGCCAGACCAGAGATAGCGCGGCGCCGATAAGTAATTCCATAACGTCCCCCAAAGGTTTTGTTGTCAGAACAGCCTACTTGCCGCGCCACCGGTAAACGTCACCCGGTTGGATTATATTTACGGAAAAATTCATATTTAATTTGTCGAAAATCCTCAGAAACACCCCCGAATCGGGGTAAGCAGTTGGCGTCTTTAGTCTTTCAAGGGTCGCACCATACCGCCCCCTTCGCGGGCGGCCTGATTATATCGGCTGGATTATATCTTCAAACGGCCCGCATAGCCGATGCTCTTGAAATGCATAGCTAAATTCCTTGATTGTGCGGTCGTGCGGCCCCAATTTGTAAGTTAAGCACCAATAAGAAATATTCAGGACAATATGATAAAAACGACAAAAACATTCGCACAAAATTTAAGCGCCAACATTTCCAACAACATTGAACGATACGGCTTTGGCGCAATTGCGCTCATCATCCTGATTGAACTGGTTTGGGCCGCCTCGGTTCTCGTTCCCGTCCTCTACCTCATCGCCACCCTGATCGGGTCCCTGAAAAGCTGGTTGGCGATCCTGCCGGGCTTTTGGGGCGGCGTGACCTTTCTTCTATTTCTGATGGTCGCCGCTTTCGTCGCGGGTTTGCCGTCCACCTACGTGGCGCGGTTGCGTGAACATTTGACGGGAAAAATTGCAAAGCGATACCCTGCGCCGTCCGCAGTTGAAATCATGGCTCCGACCGCATTCTCCCTGAAACCGGATTTGCAGGGCTCCGATTAATCGGCCACATACTAATCGGACAGATGCGGAACCACGTCGCGGTCGAACCGTTCAATCGCCATTAGGATTCCCGGCGCCGCGCCGCGACGAATTGATTGGCCATCAGACCGGACAGGCCAATGGCGCGAAAACAGCGTTCAAAGAATATTTCGCCCGGCATTCCAACCGGCGACAGCATGAACCGGTAAGCGTCGAGAATGTCGAAATCATGCCCGGCGAACAATGCCGACAAGGCGTCGAGATTGAAGGTTTCGTTGTGTTGATCGTCATCAAGCAAGCCGATGCGGGTCGCGATTTTTTCCATCAGCGGGGTCGGCGTCGTCATCAACGCAAGACCGCCGGGGCGTAAAACACGCCGGGCTTCCGCCGCGAACTGTCTCGGGTTGGCGACATGCTCAATAACCGCCGTCGCGATCAGGATATCCACGCTCTGGTCCGCGACGGGAAGAACGGCGGCGTCCGCCTGCGCCGCCGCCGTATCGGAATCGATCACTTGAAGTAACGGCAGGCTGAGATCGAGGGCCAGGAAAAAGACATCGGGATCAAGGTGAGGCCGCAGCGACGCGATCATTTCACCGTCCGCCGCCCCCACATCCACGACCACTTCCAGCGACGAAGGGGGATGGTTTCGAATGGCGTCGAGAACTTCTTGCGTCCGCCGTTGCAAACGATAGCGGTGCGATAGTCGAGATTTTCGGCGCTCGTGGTAGTCGCGCCCCAGAACCCCGTCTACGGTCACCTCGCGCCCTGCGCGTTAGCCCGGATAAACGTCATACTGCGCCTTCGGCACGATTTTGTTAACGTGCTCGACGATTTCATCGGAATAAACCGTTTGGTTCGGCGTCATGCCGATCACCGACATGCCCGCTTTGAATTTGCGCATCAATTCGCCCGTGGAGCGAATGTCGAGCGCCTTGCGCAACATATAATGCGGGCGCAGATAGAAGCTCTTGTAACACTTCACCAGCATTTCCCGCAGTTCCTGGCGCGTGAAATTTTCTTCCCACACCGGAAGCTCGAAGCCCGGCTGCGGGTTTTCCGCGAATTGGCGCCAAACATCCTGCTTGATGACGCCTTCCTTCAATCCGTTGTAATAAATTTCGGTGCCGGGATAGGGGCAGAAAATCGTGAAATGCACATAATCCGGCCGCAACGCCTTGGCCAAGGCGATGGTGTCGTTGATGTCGTCGGCGGTTTCGGTCTGTTGGCCGATGATGAAATAGGCGAGGCGTTCGAGCCCCGCATCCTTGGCGGACTGGAACGCCGCCTTGACCCGTTCGACATTGGTGTTCTTGCGGATTTTTTGCATCATCCGGTCGTTGCCGGATTCAACGCCGAAATGAATCCGGTCGCAACCGGCTTCGGCCATATGTTTCAAGAGGTCGGTGTTGACCGTGTTGACGTGGGCGCGAACGTCCCACTTGAAGTCGATGCCCCGCGCGATGATCTCGTCGCATAGTTCGTGCACGCGATCTTTTCGGACGGTGAAGGTGTCGTCATAGATAAAAGCCTCGGTTATGCCGAGTTCGAGGCACTGCTCCATCTCTTCCGCGATGTGTTGCGCCGAGCGCCACCGGAACCCTGAAATGACGGGTGAGTTGGGACGGTCGCAAAAGGTGCAGCGGAAGGGACAGCCGCGGCTGGTGAACATCGTGGTGACGACGTTGCTGCGGCCCAGAAGGGATGTGTACATCGACACATCCAGCTTGTCGCGCGCCGGAAACCCCAGCAGGTCCAGATCGTCCGTGCTGGCGGCGATACCCTTGTTGACGATGGCGCCGTCCGCGCGTTGGAAGACGATGCCCGGGATCGTTTCCCATTGGTCCGGCCGTTGATATTTATCCATGAATTCGACGAATGCGATTTCGCCTTCGCCCTGGATCAGGAAATCAACTTCGGGTCGGCGAATGGTTTCGTCGGGAAACAAATGCACATGGGGGCCGCCGAGGACGATCTTGGCGGAAGGGTTCGCCCGTCTCACCGCTTCGCATGTCTTGATCACATCGATGAGCGTGAAGGTCATGGCGGTGACGCCACAAACGTCGAAGTCCCGCTGTTCGATCTGCCGTTGCAGGGCGTCGTAATCCCAGCCTTCCGGCTGCGCGTCGATGACTTCGACTGTATGCGGGGAGTTGGCTTCCAGATAGCTCGCCAGGCACAACAAGCCTAGCGGTGGATTAAAGCCCCGGTGCTTTTCGACGATAGCAGGGTTCTTGCCGATTAATTCATTAAACCCGCATTTCCCAAGTAAAAGGGAGAAGTCACTCCTCTGACGACAATTAATGTGTTATATTGCAGCATGTTAAGTGGGCTTAAGGCGGCGGATCATGGATCACCCAAAGGGTGCAAGCGAAACGGATGGTGCGCGG
>JABJJH010000164.1 GCA_018660965.1 Rhodospirillaceae bacterium
CGGACGCCCTGCGCGCCCGCCGGCGCCGACGCCATCGCGGTGTAAAGCCAAGACCCCCGAAACGGCGTGAAGGGATAAATCGACAACAACGTCATGCACCCGGCGGCGTTGACGAACACCGTGTTCTCGCCGAGCACGTCATAAACCTCGGTGACCGCCGCCAGACCGCCGCAACCCGCGCACATCGCCGTACCGGCGCCCAGCAAGTGGGTCGATGGCAGGTCCTTCATGCGTTGGAAATGTGTGTCGCTCATGGCGTCACCTCTTCGTGTTGTTCGACATGGGCGATCGCCTGCAATTTCCGCATCTCTCTCAATTCCCCTTCGGTATAAAGAAGGCGTGGCGGCGGAACGTCGCCGGTCTCCGTCGCTTTTGCGGTAACGGCGGCGATCTCGAAGAATTCCTCCGCGCTGATGTCGCGCCCACCAAGCCCGCCGATGAAACTGGTTATCACCGCAGGCATGTTTTTTCGGCCATACAACGCTGAAAGCAGTTCGGTATGCAGCACGCCACCTTTCCCGGGCGATAGGTTTTGGTCGATTACGGCGACGCCTTTTTTTCCAGCCAACGCTCGCTGCAAAGCCACTTCGGGAAAGGGGCGCACAAGCCGAAGCCGTAAGAGCCCGACATTGGCGCCGGTCTCACGCAATCGATCGACGGCGTCCTTCGCCTTGGTGGCGAACGACCCCACCATGTAAAAGACAATTTCCGCGTCATCGATGCGATAGGCGTCCAGGGCGCCATGGTTGCGCCCGAACCGTTCGGCGAACGCCTCGGCCGCTTCGTCGTAGACTTCCAGCGCGGCTCTTGCGCCCAAATCGATCTGATACCGAAAATATGAATATGGGCCGCCGCCAAGCACCGCGACAGCCTGACTGACCGGTCGTCCGGCGCGGAATTGCGTTACACCGGGGTCAAAGGCTGGCAGGTAGGCGTCGACCGCCGCCTGATCGGGTTGCTCGACGGGTTCGCGCGTGAAGGACAGGTAATAGCCGTCGAAATTAACGATCACCGGCAAGCGCACCCGCCTGTTTTCAGCCAACCGGTAAGCGATCAGCATGGTGTCCAGGATTTCCTGACATGTCGCGCAGTGGATCTGCAGAAATCCACTGTCGCGCGCGGCGAAGATGTCATTGTGATCGGATTCAAGCGTGATCGGCGCCGAGAGGCCGCGCGATACATTGGCCATGACGAAAGGCGCGCGCCACCCCGCGACGGTGTACAACATCTCCATCCCGTAGAGCAGCCCCTGGCTTGAGGTGGCCGTGAAGACCCGGACGCCGGTCGCCGCCGCGGCGCCCGCGGCGGTGATCATCGAGTGCTCGGAATCCATCATGACCATGCGACAATCCATTTCGTCGTCGCCGATCCAGCGCGAAATGGTCTCGATGATCTCGGTCTGCGGCGTAATCGGGAACGCGGGCAGATATTCGGCTCCAGCCAGACGCGCCCCCCAAGCTGCGGCGGCGTTGCCGGTCATCAGGTGACGTTTCATAGGGGCGCTCCTTTCTTTTCCCGCACAGCCGCGTCCGCCTCGGCGATCGCTTCGATGGCGTGCGGTGGACATTGCGCAACGCAAATCAAGCAGCCCTTGCAGTGGTCGAGGTCGATGCGCGGATAGCCGTCATCCCCGACGCTGATCGCGCTGTCGGGGCAAAACGAGCCGCAGACCCAGGTGCATCGATTACAGCGTTCGTGGTCGATCACGGGTCGCATGGTTCGCCACAAGCCAGTGCGCACTTCAACGCTGGTTGCGCTCTTGTAAATGGCGGGCCCGGCGACGCTCACATCATCCGTGGGAACCTCGATCCAGCCGGGCGTTTCATAGCCGTGCGCCGTACTCCGGTCCTGCTCGGTCACGATGCCCGCGTGGACGGTCATTTGATCGAAGGCGGCGAGCGCAATTTTCACATTTTCCCCGATCACCGCCGGTTGCATCAACGCCAGTTCCTGTCGGATCGCCTCTTTTAACGTGTCACGGGAGATTGCTCCGATAAGTCCCGCTGCCGCCCCGGCGCATTCGGCGCCCAAATAGGGGATTTCGGAAGGATTGAGGCGGCGCGACGACGGCATGATGATCACAGGCCCCGGCGCGTTAAGCCGTTGTCGCCAGTCTTCGGGAGAAATGGCGCTATCGATTAAAAGGACGGTTTTCTCAGTGGCGCCTTGCATGACTCCGGCGGCGGGAACCGGAACCAGCGTATCGTCCGCCACGACAACCAAATCGGGGCAGGCGATGACGCCGCGCTCATTAATTTTTCCCCTGGCCGCGCGCACATAGGCGAAGATTGGCGCGCCGCGTCGCTCGGCGCCGTAGCGTTGGGCGTCCTGGACTTCGAAATTTTCCATGAAAAACGCCGCGCCCAGAATGCGGCTTGCCGTTTTCATACCCTGACCGCCGCGACCATGGAGACGAATTCGGTACATTCCGGCGTCCTCCCTTCTTAATAGATCGACCAGCGTCTCGTCTTCATGGCCGCGCGCACGCGATCCTGCGCCATGTCAACGGCGGCGCGCCGGGGCGTTACGCCGCCGTTTTTCGCACGGGTCAGGAGTTCCTCGACGTTGCGACGGATTTTTTGCGCAATGGCGTCGAAGGCGGCTTTCTCACCGGCGCCTCGGTATTCCATGGCTGCGCAGATGACCCCGCCGGCGTTGGCGATGAAGTCTGGCAGGATCAGCACGCCTTTTTCGTGTAGTCGTTGTTCCGCTTTCTGCGTGATCGGGATATTCGCACCCTGGGCCACCAGTTTCGTGTTCATTTGTTCGACGTTGTTCATATCGATCACGTCGGGACGCGCGGACGGAATCCAGATTTCGCACTCAACGCCGATCACCGCCTCTTTCGCGACCGGGGTTCCGCCATCGAATTCCGCCACCGGCGCGCCGCCTCGCTTCGCCGCGATCAACGCGGCCACATCCAGACCACGATCATTTAACACCGCGCCGCGTGAATCGGATGCGGCGACCAGCACTGCGCCCTTTTCCGCGAGAAACCGAGCCGCGTGAAGGCCAACCGCGCCAAAACCCTGCACCGCGACGCGCGCGCCGGACAGCTCGAATTTCATTTCAGGAAGGGCCGCTTCGATGGCGTGAACGACGCCGAACCCGGTCGCGCCCAATTCATCCAGAGGAATGCCGCCGACCTCGCGGGGCAGTCCCACCGACCGGCCAATTTCATCCTTAACCCACGCCATGCAAACTTCGTCCGTTCCCATATCGGGACCGAAGATGTAGTCCTCCACGTCACGTAACGCGCAGGCGAAGGCGCGAATGAGGGATTCTTTGTCCTCACGCAGCATTTTCGGGTTGGCGCGCAGAACGGATTTGCCACCGCCGTGCGGCAAGCCCGCCGCCGCATTCTTCAAGGTCATCGCGCGGGCCAGTCGAAAACATTCGTTGACGGTGACATCTTCCGCCATGCGCAAGCCACCGATTGACGGTCCGGCGGCCACGTTATCGACCACGAGTACGCCGGAGAGGCCCAAGCCCGGTTCATGCACGTGAATGACCCGCTTCGGGCCTAAATCATCCTCAAAACCAAGCATTCCCATGGGGCGGCTCCGATCGAATTTCTTGATGGAACCAGCACAGAATAAAGAAAATCGGGTCGCCGGGCTTTGAGCTAAATCAATGTTGAAATTGGCCGTGTCTCACTACTTTTTCAATATGCGCTCAATGTCTCTTCTGTCCGATGTGACGTGATTATCGTACTTCCCCCGTTATAACTGCGCCACAAGCCATGCAACGGCCCTGGCTCGATAATGACTTTCTTCAATTGGACAAATGATGCCGCCGAGTGATCCATGCAGCCCCTGGTTCTTGGCCGCATAGCGGATCACGAGACTCGACGGACTCATGCCGTGGCGTTAGCTTGAATCTTCAGGACACAAGGCCATCCGTTGTCTGGAAGGTCCGTCACGCCGGACGCCAACTGAAAGCCGTCCGTTTGATTTTCGACACAACGAATTAAAGGTAATCCAGGCCATGGAGAATACGGACGACCATAGCTGGCTTAAATTGGGCAGTACGTCGAGCGCCGAGGTAAAGGAGATCTACGACGACTGGGCTGCCAGTTATGACGAGACTCTGAAGGGTTGGGACTATCGCGCGCCGACCCAGGCCGCGACGTATTTGCGCGCCCAAATGCCGTCCAATGCCGCCATTCTGGACGTTGGCTGCGGAACCGGCCTGACGGGCGCGGCGCTTCGCGCGGCGGGCTTTACCGGTCCCATCGATGGCGTTGATCTGTCACCGGATTCCCTAAAGGAGGCCAAAAAACTCAATGTTTATAGCACCCTGGATACGGCAAACCTGCAAACGCTCCCGCTCTCAATTGCCGATGATGCATACGACGCGCTGATTTGTATTGGCGTGCTGACCTATGTTCCCGATAGCGACAGCGTGTTACGGGAATTCGCCCGCATGGTTCGTCCGGGCGGCAGAGTCCTCGTCACCCAGCGCGATGATGTGTTCCACGAACGCGCTTTCGGCCAGACGGCCAAGGCCCTTACCGACGTCTTCAGCGATGTCGCCATCACCGACCCGCAACCTTATTTACCCGACAACCCGGATTTCGGTGCGGCGATTAAGGTGATCTACGTCATGATGACTGTGGCCTGAGTTCGATTGGGGCTTGTCGTACGCGGGTTTGGTGGAATATTTCCCCTAAGATGAGTTTCCGGGGATTTGGGTGTATGTTCCGTTTAAGCACACACCCACGCCGCGCCATATCGAAATAGCCCTTCAACGCTTCATTCGCCGCCCCCGCGCCAAAGCGGCCAGCGACCGCGCCCGACCCTCCGCCGTTCGGGGACCAGTGGACAGCCCGCCATGCAATCGACAGCGCTTTTTCCCCTGAACAACTTTCATTTGGCAGTACCCGCCAGCGCGGGTTTTAGCGCCGCAAGTTATCTTGTGTTTCATTGATTGTACTCCATGACGCGCACGCGCGTAGGTGTGTTGTTCAACAGGTATAGCCCCCCCTGGCCGTTGCGGTTTTGGGCCTCTCCCGTATCCGGCTTTGGATTGCGTGGCGAAGAAGCGGGGTGGGGTGTTTTTTAGGACGCCAAGCCGAAACATTCGTGGCGCTATTTATCAGCATTAAATTGAAACTGGTCGAAACTAATTCACCACCTGAAACCCGCAGGGACTCTAGAGTCTGTGTATATAAATGAATTATATTAATTATATTATATATACCCCCTTCTTTTTCTTTCCTTGTCTTCTTTCACCCTTTCTTTCCTCGCTTTCCTTAGAGAAAATTACATTTAATCAGTTAAGTCGACGGCAATAGAATAAGCCCTTGTTATTCAATGGGTTGTTGAAGTTTCTAAAGGCCTATTTAGAATTTTGTAATTCGACTTAAAAAATCAAGGCTGCGTTTGGCGTGCGTTCCCGGGTTTGGTTTGAGCTTTAAGCGGCGGTGGAAGCCATGGGGTTGTGTGGATGACGCATACGCGACCTTACTTTTCAAAGGCGACGCCAGAGGCCACACAACCACCACAGCATTTTCCGGTTTGATTATTTAAGGGGACGTTTCTTCCTTCACCGCAATGTAGGCTTCGCGGGGGCGGCCAGGTCGCCCAGTGAGCACTGGGCCAAACGTAACAAGGTCCGAGATTTGAAGCACCTTCAGGATTTCCTTCAATTTACGCTCACGTAGCTTACTGAACGGCGGCGTCTTCAACATTTTTGGTAGCGTTATGCCGCGCGCTTCCGCACTTCGGATTGCGGATAAAATTTCCTTTGTCTCGGCTTCGTACTTAGAGCCAGAAATACGCTCTTTTAATGCCCGCACCGTTTGGTCAATTGAAAACCGCACGTACTTAATCGCCCAATCGACATGGATATCATCGACGTATTCCGCATCAGGATTGTCCGCCAGGGCGACAATCAACCCCAGACGCATCGCCATTTCTGTTGACCGGCCCGGCAACGCCTCCATTCCCAACTTTTCAAGTTCATTGCATAGTTTCACGCGGTATTCATCGAACGCATGCAGCTCACGCATGGCCAGTTCAGACATGGTCAGCGTTTGGAACAGTGGCCTTTCGGTCGCAATTTCCGCCGTGCCTGCAATGACGCCAGCGCGCGCATTGATCTGGTGTATCCAATCGACAATGCGACGCGGGACTTCCACGGCGTCCTTGTCTTCGTGAACCATGCGCGGTTGGTTGGATTGATGAATGATGAACCGTCCCATAAACCCGTCCGCGACTGAATCAACAGTGATGTTTTTAAACAGCACACTCGGCGTGGTCATCGTCACCATGGAAATGGCAGGGTTCATGCAATAGCGATCCGCCAACTCTACCGCCTTGCCCTTCGATAGCGTCATCGTCGAATACGCGGTTGGCCGCACGACGCCATGGCACCGTCCAATCGCTTCCATCAACTGTGTGTTGGCTTCCAACAGGTTTGTGTTTTTATTGTTCGCTGCGGCCTCAAGATATCGCCCAAATTCGTCGATGATGGTCAGGTGGCGCGGCTTGCGTAGGAGCGTCGAAAAAACCGCGCCTGCCGATGTGTACCCGGACCCGTTCATAAGGTCTTCCATGCCAGCCGCCGTAAGAACTTCATCAATAACCGTCTTGATGTGTTCCTTTCCGCTTCCGCTTTTCGCGACGTTCAGAAAATACAGGCTCGAAAAATTGTTCTTCGTCGTCTGATAGTTTCGCGAACAAATAATCGACCCAATCGCCAAGGCGGTTTGCACGGCGAATCCAGGCTGCCGCGCGCGTGCGGTTGCGTTGTAAAAGGCCACCATGTCGCCAAGAATGCCGGGCGGGTTTAACAGTTCTTCCGGCATGGCGTCGTATTCGACCTTGCGTTCATACACGCGCGGTCTGGCTTGCAGGTACTCCCGAACCGCCTCATGTCCTTGTGTGTGCGCCATGTCGTTGAAGTCGGTGTCGTCGCCGCTTACGTCGGGGAAGATTGCCCGCACACGCAACACGTCGGCGGTGGCTTGCGCTTTCTCGCGTCCTGGATTGCCCGGCGTGGCGTGGTCATCGTCACCGGCAACGATGATTTCCGCGTCGGGATAGCGATCCTTTATATTGCTGGTCGCTTCAAGAAGGTTCCCCGCATTGTACGCCACCACAACCATGTCGCCGGTCAGTTCATGCAGGGTTGCGCCGGTTGCGAATCCCTCCGTCACGTATATGACGCCGGTTGGTTCGCCGATGACGTATGAACAGCCCTTGACGCGCCCGCCCGGCAGAAAGATTTTACCACCTTCCGGCGCGATGAATTGCAAGCTGGTTATCACGTCGCCGTCCATGACCGGCACCACAATGTTCCCGCGCGATACCCGAACGTCATGGGGCTTAACGCCCTTCGCAACCAAGTATGGATGCGTTTCGGGTGCTGGTGGCGCTTCGGCCCATATAGACGCCGCGTCAGACGCCGCTCGTGTATGTCTGGCCGCTATTTCCAACTCGCGCGCGACCTGAGCGGCCTTTATTTGTTCCTCCATGCGGATTTGTTCGACGTTCGACATGGTTTCGCGCCGCTTCGAAGTCCAGACGACCTTTTCAGGGTTGCCCTTCCAGGAGCCAAACACGCCGATTCCGATAACGCCGCCGGGACGGAATTCGTCCTCTACTTCGTTGTATATGTACCAGCCCGATTTCTTTCCCGCCTTGTCGTCGGCGACGGCGACTCGCTCGATCCGCCCAACGCTGGGGATCGGCGGAACGTCAAACCCGTAGGCCCGCATTTCGTCGCAGAATGCCGGTCGCGGGTTTTCCACCGTTAAGATTGGGTTGGATATGTGTGCCTTTGGCGTGATGTTGTAAGGTGTGAAGTCGATCATTATGCCGCCCCTCCATTCATCATGATTTGGGTCATCCCGGGTATCCGCCCTTTGATTGCGTTGAAAGTTGACCGCCCCCGGTCATCGTTTTGTGTTGTGGTCATTGCTGTGAAATCCCTGTTTTGCTGTTTGTCGTTAACATCGGTGACGGCATGGTCGTTAATCCGATAGTCGGCGAAGCGTTCCGGCAAAGCGTCGAGCTTGGCTTCGGCGTCGGATGTGGGCTGTACGCCGTTTTTTCGTGTGTAGCGGCGCAGGATGGCTTTCGTGGTGGCGATGAAGGCGACAGGTCGCCATGACACCTGTGCATGGCGACCTGTCGCCTCGAAGCAGCATCCACTGCTTCGTGTCCGCGCCGAGCGCCCATCCTGGCGCAAGGTTGAAGAGGTGGCGGTTATTCATCGTTCCGCACCGGTTCTGTGGCCTTGGTTTGAATTTGGTGGGGATTTGCATTCGGTCGCCGCCTGGTGCGTCGCGAGCCATGCGTTCAGGCTCTCGGCAGCGATAAGGGTGCGGGTTCCGATTTTGAAGGTTTTCAGTCGTCCGGCGCGTATTTCTTCATACAACGATGAGCGACCGACTGATGTCGCTTGCACGGCGTCTGCAATTCCGTATGCAAGTTTGACCGGAGGGTTGGCGGTTTTCATCACAACGTTCCTTTTCCATTCGTGTCCGGGCTGGAACGCCCGAACTCCTCTGGGAATATGTGGGAGGAATGGAGTATTGTGGAACGTGTAAAGGGTTTAACGCCTGAACGTTTTTAGGGTTCAGACCACATATTAACTAATTGAAAATAAGAATAAATAAGGGTTAGACCTTTGGTGCCGGACGGTTGCCGCCTGTCATCAATTCGGGATCCCTGATTAAGGTGCCCATCACTTCGATCAAGTGAGTGGAACTCGGACGTTTCAGGTATTCACCCCAATGATCCCGCAACCATTCTTCGATTTCTTCCTTTTTTGTGGGAGGCCCCGCATATGTCAACCCGACACCAAAATGGGTCTGGGCCGCATACATAAGTTCCATAAATGGGCTTTGATAAACGATATGCGTGTGCATACGGGGGTTTTCCGAAAAACGTGGTTGTTGCGCCTCCATCGTGTCAACCGGTGGACACCATTGATACAAGTCGTTCCGCGAGACCTTTATGGATTCATAATAATTATGAAAATAAGAAATGCTGTTCTTATGATCACGAAGGTTATTAGGAATAGGAATCTGATTGTGATTCCAATGGATATCGGTATCACTCCAGACGTTTTCAGGAATTATATGCTTCTCGTGGTTATAAAATCCCCTCGCTTTTAGGTCACCATCGATAAAAGCACGCTTGAGCGCCAGCTTGGCATCTTTTTCCGATTCTCCCTGGCCAACAAGAAATTCGACACATTCTTGAAGGGTCAACGATGACGGCGGCGGTAAAACCATGTGTTCAAACCTTAGTTACGCAAGGAAATGGAAGGCGTGACGCTCCAGCGCGGGACCGGAAAGACAAGCAAAGCCTAGCCGTGATAATCTGGCTATTCAACACACGTCTGACGGGGTACTGGCTGCATAAAAAACCCAGCGTTTCCCACGATTTTTGATCACGCGCCGTCGGTTAAAATGGCCCGCACACGGTCTAGGTTGTGTTGGTTGCACCAGCGCAGAACGCTGCCCATGAATCCATGACCACGCGCCGCCGGTCGAAATGATCCGTGCGGGCGTACGACGCCTCCACGGCGTTCCGCACCACATGCGCTAAACAAGCTTCGGCAACTTCACGTGGGGTGTTGGTCGCCTCGGCGCACCAGTCCCGAAAAGCCGAACGAAAGCCATGCACAGTGATTGGTAAACCAGCGCGCCGAATTGGCATCGAAAACGTCATATCAGAAAGCGGGCGTCCGGGTCGCTGGCCTTCGAAGACATGCGCGTCAGCGGCGGTAGTGCGTCGCAGTTCGCTCATACGATTCACAATTTCAATTGCCCGGTCAGAAAGCGGTACGCGGTGCGCGCGCCCGGCCTTCATGCGGTCTGCAGGAATAGTCCAAGTCTTCTTTTCGATATGGAATTCCGACCATTGCGCACCACGAACTTCGCCCGAACGCACCGCTGTCAAAATTACAAATTCGATGGCCAGTCGCACCGTTTCGCTCGCCGTCAAAACGGTTTCCATATTGGCGACGAAACCAGGAACATCCGTCCACGGCATAGCCGCAAGGTGTTCTTTAACTTTCGGCTGCTTTGGCAATCCACGTGAAATGGATCGCATGGGCGCTTCGGCCTCCCGCCAACCTTTGGCGTGCCCATAATCCAATACTGTTCCGATCCGCTGTTTTACCCGGCGAGCCGTCTCTGGGATCGTCAACCAAATATCCGCCAAAACGTCGCGCACCATAGGGCCATCGACACTATTGATGGGCAGATCACCAATCGCGGGAAAGACATAAGCCTCTAGCGTTGAAAGCCATTGCGCAGCGTGTTTGGGATTCTTCCACGATGGCCGGTGTTCAGCGTGGACCTTTAAGGCGGCTTCACGGAATGTCGGTATTGTTTCTTTGGCGCGACGACGCGCGGCCACGGGATCGTCACCTTTGCGGATGGCGCGGCGCATATCCTCAGCAGATTCACGGGCTTCGGCCAAATTAACAACCGACGCAGAACCTAGGCCGATATCACGTCGCTTTCCATTGGCCTGAATGCGAAGGACCCATTTGCGCGCGCCCGTATCGGAAACCATAAGATAAAGCCCGCCGCCATCGCCATGACGACCTTGCCCGGCTCTCTTCACACCCAACGCCGTCAATTTGCCCATATCGTCCCGTAAAACCTGTTGGTCCCACAATTGGTCCCACACATTTTCATGGATTGGGGCAAACGTCAATGGATGACGGTGCATTGAAATCAGAATATAACCCTTATATTGATTGAGTTATTGAACATTTATGGACGGAAAAGAATAGTAGTAATGCGGACACCACATCCGCCAGCGCCCACCGCCATCCCACCGGCTCTCGTAATCCGTCATTTGTCGTCACGCCGCGCTTCGGCTTAGCGCGACAAACCTGTGTGAACGACCGCGCCGCCTATGCCGGGGCGCGGTCCAGAATGGCTTGTAGCGTCGCCGCGCCATGCACGCCCTCAACCGAGACATGGCCGCCGTCGGCAATCCGCTTGCGCTGGGCCGCTTCCCAATCCTGGCCGTCGAAGAAGCGGGGCGGTTTCAGGGAGGGGCCGTCAATATCGTCCAGGCACCGCGCGTTCACGGTGATCTTGTCGGGTTGCGAGCGAGGCACGTAAAAGGCGGCGATTCCGCAATGCGCGCAAAAGGGATGTTGCGCCACGCCCGTCTCGAAGGTGTAGATGGTC
>JABJJH010000435.1 GCA_018660965.1 Rhodospirillaceae bacterium
GTAGAGTGTCACCTAGCCCTCGTCACTGAAATCAGATCAATCTACTCAAATATTTAAGAACTTGCCGTAAAATAGCCAGTTTATTCACAATATTATGATGGTTATTTGATTGCCGTCTTGCCACGTTCGGACAGGCCAATGCCGCACAGCACGAGCGCGAGCGCGATGGCGTGGTGCGTTTCGAAGGCCTCGTCCAGAAAGGTCACGGCCAGGGCCGACGCGAACACCGGAACCAGGTTGATGAAGACGCCGGCGCGACCGGGGCCGATCAGGGCGACGCCGCGAATAAAGAACATCTGCGCCAGCAACGACGGGAATATCGTCACCGCGGCCGCGATGGCCCACCCTTTCGGCGTCGGTCCCTGCATTTGTCCCAGCATCGCTTCGACGGCGACCATGGGAATCGACGTCACGAACGCGGCGCCCGCCAGCACAGCGAGCAGCGCCAAGGGCGATACCGGCGGGCATCGGCGAAGCCCGATGGTGTAGGTTCCATACATCACGGCGGCGGCGAGCATCAGCAGATCGCCCCGGTTCACTTCAAGCGCCGCCAGCCGCGCCGGGTCGCCGCCCGACGCCAGGACCGCGACCCCTGCAATGGTGACCAGCACGCCCGCGATTTGTAAGCGCGTGACGCGGGTTCGGTAGGCCAGATAGGCGCCGACGATGACGATCACCGGCATGGCGCCCTGAATAATGCCCATGTTCACCGCCGTGGTTGAATGGGCGGCGACATAGAACACGCCGTTGAAAGCGGCGAAACCAAGCGCCCCCATACCGTACAGATACGCCAGACGCGGGCGCATCGCGGCCCAATCCCGACGAATGTGGCGTTGGGCGAGGATTCCCAACAATACGGTCACGCCAAGCCAACGCATCGTCACCAGCACCATGGGCGACACCTCGCCAATCGCCAACTGCCCGAACACCGCGTTGGCGGCCCAGCACATCGCAGTGAACGTCAACAGCGCGTAGGCGCGTCCATTCCGGGCGCCTTCGCTCATGGCGGAATCGCCGGATGTCGATTGCGGCGTCATGGCCGCAATAAAGCTTTCAATAAAGACATTGTGTTTCGCATTCGTTTAATCGGATCATGGCGTCCCTGGACGCACCTATGAACGCACCCATGCAATTTTGGAATTAGACGTGAAATGTCCGACACGACGGTAATTCGCGGCGCCGATTGGATAATCGGTTGGAACGGCGAACGCCATGTGTTCCTACGCGATGGGGACCTCGCCTTCAAGGATGGCGTGATCGTTCAGGCGGGCGGGCCGCACCGCCGATGAATTGGCGCCGCTTTCATTGCCGGTAGAGTTTTAAGGGGGAACAAAGATGGCCGATCGCGACGAATGGGTGAACCAGGGGGGGGAGGATGCGCTTGATCCGGCGCTGCCGATTTGCGACCCGCATCACCATCTGTGGGACTTGCCTGGATACCGGTATCTGCTGGATGAAATCCTGAGCGATACCGGCAGTGGCCATAATGTGCGCTCGACCGTGTTCGTCGAATGCGCCTCGATGTATCGCGCCGAGGGGCCTGACGCGATGAAGCCGGTCGGCGAGGTTGAATTCGTGAACGGGATCGCCGCGCAAAGCGCTAGCGGCGGCTTTGGCGACATTCGCGTCGCCGCCGGGATCGTCGGGTTCGCCGATTTGACCCTGGGCGGAGCGGTCGCCGACGTACTGGACGCCCAACTGCGCCGCGCGCCGGACCGGTATCGCGGCATCCGCCATTCCGCCGCCTGGGATTCCAGCGACGCCATTCGCAACGGTCACACCAAACCGTCGCCGGGGTTGCTTGGCGAACCCGCGTTTCGCGAAGGATTTGCGCGTCTGGCGGATTTCGGCATGAGCTTCGACGCCTGGCTGTTTCACCCGCAGATACCCGATCTGATCGCCCTGGCGCGGGCCTTTCCCACCACGTCCATCGTGTTGGATCATGTCGGCGGGGTGCTGGGCATCGGGCCTTACGAAGGGCGTCGCGATGACGTTTTCGCGGCGTGGTCGGCGGCGATCACGGAACTGGCGTCCTGTGAAAACGTGTCGGTGAAACTCGGCGGGCTGGGCATGAAAATGGCGGGCAAGGCGTGGCACAAGCGTCCCAAACCGCCGGCCTCCGCCGAACTGGCCGAGGCCTGGGCGCCTTATTTAATGCATTGCATCGAAGCGTTTGGACCGTCGCGCGCCATGTTCGAAAGCAACTTCCCCGTCGACAAGGCGTCGTGCGGTTATGGCGTGTTATGGAACGCGTTCAAGCGCGTGACCGCCGATTTCAGCGCCGATGAAAAGGCGGCGTTGTTTCACGATACGGCGACGCGTGTTTACCGCGTGAACGCCTGATACCACCATCCGATTTAATCAAAAATTAGGAGAACGTTGTTGAGTGAGTTCACCGGCGACCAGATCGCCATTCGAGACATGACCCGCGATGTTGTCGCCAAGGAAATCAGCCCCTTCGCGGCGCAATGGGACCGGGACGCGACGACCCCGTTGGAGACACTGCGCCGCCTTGGCGCGCTTGGGTTGTTTGGCGTGACCATGCCGGAGGAATGGGGCGGGGCGGCGGCTGATTTCATCGCCTATGTTCTGGCGACCGAGGAGCTATCCTATGGCGACGTTGGCGTGTGCAACGCCGTCAACGCGACCAATTCGTATTGTTTCAAGGTGCGCGATTTTGGCACGGCGGCGCAAAAGGAGGAATTCCTGCGCCCGGTGGCGAGCGGTCAGAACATCGGCTGCATGCTGTTGACCGAACCGCACACCGGATCGGACGCCGCCAACATTCGCACGCGCGCGGAATTGCGGGGCGACCGCTACGTCGTGAACGGCGTGAAAACCTTCATCACGTCGGGCCGGTCGTCGGACATGGCGGTGTTGATCGCGGTCACCGACCCGGACGCCGGAAAGCGTGGAATTTCGGCTTTTCTGATTCGCACGGATCAGCCGGGGTACACGGTTGTTCGCGAGGAAATCAAAATGGGCCACCGCGCGAACGACACCTGTGAGATCGCCCTGGAAAACCTCGAAATACCCGTCGGAAATATGCTGGGGGAGCCGGGGCAGGGGTTGCGGGTCGCGCTGTCGGGTCTGGAAAGCGGTCGGATCGCTGTTGCGGCGCAGGCTGTCGGCGTGGCGCGCGCCGCCTTTGACGCAGCCATGGCGTACGCCCAGGAACGCGAAACCTTCGGCAAGAAAATTTTCGATCATCAGGCGATCGCGTTTTCATTGGCGGAGATGGCGACGGAGATCGAGGTCGCCCGGCAAATGTGCCATCACGGCGCGCGCATGAAACAGGCGGGCCAACGCTGCGTGAAGGAATCATCCATCGCCAAACTGTTCGCATCTCAAATGTGCGAGCGTGTCTGTTCAGCGGCGATACAGGTGCATGGCGGCGCCGGGTTCACCAACGGGTATCCGGTGGAAAAATTATATCGCGACGCCCGGGTGTTGCAGATTTACGACGGCACCAACGAGGTGCAGAAAATCATCATTTCGCGGGAATTGGCTGCGCAAGTGTAAGTCGGTCCAACGGCTGTTCAACGGGGAGGCCGTGTTTCGACGAAGGCGTGGGAGTCATCCAAAACACCGGATGAAAGTTCCCAGCGGCGCATGGGGTCAGATGATCCAACCCGCGCATCGACGCGTTTGGACCCGACCGGGTGATGTTTGAAAGCGATTTCCCCATCGATGGCGCGGCCTGCGGCTATGGCGTGCTGTGGAATGCCTGCAAACAGGTCGCGGAAGGTTTTTCGCCCGATGAAAAGGCGGCGATGTTTCATGACAACGCCGCCCAATTTATCGGATGCCCCACGAACTGATCGGGGCGTGATTGTTCAGGGCGTGACCGAGCGCGATGTCGGGACGATCCGCTTGATGACGGCGCCGGAACGGTCGATCAGCGTGGGAATCTTCGGTGCGACGTCGTTTTTCCAGTGGTCGCTTTCATAGACCGCCGCGTATAGCTTCACGCGTTCTGCTTCGCTTTCGAAACGCCGTGTCCAGTAATAGGCGGTGTCGTCTTCTTCGTCCCGGAAACTGCCGGTAATGACCATGCCCTTGCCGACCTGGAAGGGAATGATTTCCGTCTCCATGAACTCGATCCATTCATCCATCTTGCCGGGCAGGATTTTGTATTGCCGAAATTCGTAAAACGCCATTGTCCCTCTCCTCGTCGAATTGTTGATTGATTGTTGTGGTTTATTGGTAGGGAAAATGCGCTGGTTTGTCTAATCGCTTTTATGGAGTCGTGTTTTACGCCGCCGAGAGTCATGCCATTGCATCAACAAGATGCCACCCAGGACCATGCTCCCGCCGACACCCTGGCTTAGCGTCATCGCTTCGGTGAACAGAAAGTAGGCGATGACGATGCTGGCCACCGGTTGCAGATTGTTCAACATCGACGCCTTCGGCGCGCCAATATGGCCAATCGCGGCGTAGAAAAAGGGAATCGAGCTGCCCTGAAAGAAGACCACACCCAGCGCGCCGACCCAACCCATTTGCGTCACTGGCAACGTGACCCCGCCGGTGAAGGCGCACGCCACAATCAATATGACAGACGCCACGACGGTCATGTGGAACGTCATTACGAACGGATCGACGCCCTGCATTTTCCGACCGATCCACGATGCGTTGAGGGCGCAGGCGACGCCCGCCGTCAGGCCAATCGCCACGCCGCGCCAATCCAGCGCGTCCAAGTCGACGCCCAGCATCACCGCCAGTCCCAAAAAGGACGTCGCCAGCGCGGTAATCTTCACCGCCCCAAGCCGTTCGTGGTCCCAGGCCGCCATGATGATCGCGACCAGTGGTGGATAAATGAAGAACAGCAACGCGGCGAGGCCGACGGGGATGTAGTTCACCGCGCCGATATTACCGTAATACATGAACGACACCAGCCCGCCCAACCAGACGCAATGGCGCCAAACGCGCCACGGCACCCGAACCCCCCGGCCCAGCGCGAGACACATAACGCCCACCATCGCCGCGCCATAGACCCCGCGCACGGTGGCGATGGACAAGGGATCGGTGCCGCCGTCATAAGCGGCGCGCGAAAACGCCACCGCCGCGCCAAGCCCAATGGAGGCGATGACGGCGAAGAAATAACCGGTCGCATTCGACCGGGGCCGCAGCGCCGCAGCGTCAGCCGTTGAAGGCATGGCGGGGGATGTCCGAAAAGCGATTACGGCGACGGGTATAGCGCGGGGGGCTTGCTAAAATCAAATGGCGCACACGTATGTCGGCCCATTTTGGGCGCTGTACTCGCTAGATTTAGATCAATGCGGGCTCATTTTATTTGTGTTTTTTGATACCTGGATAGGCTCCGTAAGCTATGTCGGGCGGATGAGGCCGAGGCGGGAAACGACCATAGATTGAGTGGAGCCATGGCTCAGTAGAGCAATCGGTTTTGGAGTACGCCACAGTGGTGAAACAGCCAATCGTGAACCCGGCTCAGGCGCTTCACGAGAAATACGAGGAAGCGTTGGTGGCGAGCGGTCTTATCGATGAGATCGGCGACGCTATTGGTTTGGACCCGCAGCCCTATCGATTCTCGGAAGGGGATTTCGTTTGTCACCAAGGCGATTCGGCCGAGTGTCTGTGGGTGATTGTCGCCGGTTCCGTTTCGGTGCGTGAGGAAGGCCGGACTCTCTTTGTTCGACGGCGTCATGAAGTCGTCGGCGAACAAAACTTGCTCGGGAACGGATGCCTGCGCTGGTATGACCTCGTCGTGAGCGAAAGTCAGGCGGAACTCTTGAAAATTAACAAGGCCGACATTGAGCGCCACCCCCGATCCGACATTCTCTGGCGCAATATCGCCAAAATAATTTCACTGAAGCTGAAAAACGCCAGCAACAAAACCTCACGGTTGAGTCAACAACTTGCGGACGATACGAGTATCCTGCACGCCTACACGAATGAATACGCCTTGGGCCGGCGTCTGCAGTCGGGCGGGCGGCGCTTGACGGAATGCCAAACGGATCGGGCGATAATCTGGTTTTCCGACGTCGTGGATTTCAGCGGTTATGTTCTTACCCTGGCCCCGGCCCGGACAGCGGATGTGGTGCAAAGATTTTTTAATGCCCAATCCGTTCCGATTGACGCCCATGGGGGCCACATAGACAAGTTCATGGGGGACGGCCTGATGGCGTTTTGGGTGCTGACGGATTCAGAAGACGCGGGCGCCAAATGCGAGGAAGCCCTTTGCGCGGCGCAAGAAGCCGTGCAAGCCGTGGCGGAGATCCGCATTGGTGATAATCCGCTGCATCTTCGCATTGGTTTGCATGTGGGCATGGTGTTAAGCGGGGATTTCGGGTCAACCACGCGCCACCAATTTACGCTCATCGGCCCGGAAGTGAACAAGGCGGCGCGGCTGGAGCAGGTTCATTCCGAAGATATTGCCGAGGGCGATTCCGATATAGGGGCGATACGGCTGAGTGCGGCGTTCCGCGACGAACTAACCGATACGGCGAAGCGACGATATAGCCGTCGCAACATGGTCAACGTGAAAAACATGGGGCAAATCCCGGTGTACAGCTGATGTGATGAAAAGCCGGTTGTTCCGGGCGTTGTCTCCATGGGTATTTCGGCTCGACGGCGCCTTATCGAATTCACGCTTTGAAATGTCCGCCCCTGGCGTGCTATGACCCGCGCGCAATGCTTTCCATCAATAACATCACCTATCGCATCGGCGGTCGACTTCTGTTCGACAAAGCGTCGGCGGCGATTCCCGACGGACACCGGGTTGGGCTGGTCGGGCGCAATGGCGCGGGCAAGTCGACCCTGCTGAAGCTGATCGAAGGCGCGCTGGATCTGGATGGCGGCTCGGTCGCCATCGGGCGGCGGGTGCGTGTCGGCTCGGTGGCGCAGGAAATGCCCGACGGGGCCATGACGCCGCTGAACTTCGTGCTGGCGGCCGATCTGGAGCGCGCCGAATTACTGACGGAAGCCGACACCGCGACCGACCCCTCCCGCATCGCCGAGGTGCATACGCGCCTGGCGGATATCGGTGCGGACGCGGCGCCGTCGCGCGCGGCGTCAATTCTGGCCGGGTTGGGGTTCGACGAGGCGATGCAGGGTCGCACGCTGGGTGAATTTTCCGGCGGGTGGCGCATGCGCGTGGCCTTGGCGGCGACCCTGTTCGCGGCGCCCGATTTGTTGCTGTTGGATGAACCCAGCAACCATCTGGATATGGAAACCCGGCTGTGGCTGGAAACCTACCTGACGAATTATCAGGGCACGGTGTTGTTGGTCAGCCACGACCGGAATTTGTTGAACGCGGTTGCGGAATCGATCCTGCATCTCAAGGACGCAACGCTGACCTTGTATCGGGGCGACTACGACCGCTTCGAACGAACCTACCGCGAGCGTCAGGTGCATCAGGCGGCGGCCTACGTGAAGCAGACCGAGCAGCGCAAGAAGATGCAGGAATTCGTGGACCGCTTCCGCTATCAGGCCAGTAAGGCGCGTCAGGCGCAATCGCGATTAAAGGCGATGGAGCGTCTGGGTGAACTTGCGCCAATGCGGCCCGACCACGAAGTTGCGTTTGATTTTCCCGACCCCAAGCCGTTGCCGCCACCGCTGCTGACCCTGGACAACGCCGATGTGGGGTACGAGGCGGACAAGCCGGTGCTGCGTGGGCTAGGTCTCAGCCTCGAAATGGAAGACCGGATCGCGCTGTTGGGGGCGAACGGCAATGGCAAGACGACCCTGCTGCGCTTGTTGACCGGGGATTTGGAGCCTATGTCCGGGCAAATCCGCCGGTCGTCGAAATTGAAGGTCGGTTATTTCGCTCAGGAACTCGCGGAAGCCTTTGACCTGGATAGCACGCCGTTGCGAATGATGACGTCGCTGCTGCCGGATGCGCCGGAACCCGTTGTGCGGTCGCATCTGGGGCGCTTCGGGTTTACTCAGGACCACACGAAAGTCCGCATCGGCGCGTTGTCGGGCGGTGAAAAGGCGCGACTGCTGTTCGCCGGGATCACCCGCGATGCGCCACATATTCTGTTGCTGGACGAACCGACCAACCATTTGGACATCGACGCGCGCGACGCCTTGATTTCGGCGATCAACGCCTATCAGGGCGCCGTCGTTCTGGTGACCCATGACCCGCATCTGGTCGAGTTATGCGCCGACCGCCTGTGGGTGGTGCGCGATGGCGGCTGTCACCGGTTCGAAGGCGACATGAACGATTACCGCGATGAACTGATCGCGCAACGGCGCGCCACGCGGTCCCGCGCCCGCGCGCAACGCAATGGCAGTGCGAATGGCGACGCATCGCAAGACCCGGCGGCGGCGAAAGCGGATCGCAAGGCGTCGCGGCGCGCGGGCGCGGCGGCGCGAAAGGTGCGCACCCAAAGTCGAAAGGCGGCGAGCGCGGCTTCCAAGGCGTTGGAGGCGCTGAGCGCGGAAAAGAAAACCCTGGTGGAAACCCTGAGCGACCCGGTGTTTTACAAGGAACACGCGGATGAATTCGCGGCCTTGAATAAACGTCATGCGGAGATAGACTCGGCCATCGCTCAGGCGGAGGAACGCTGGCTTGAAGCGCAAGCGGCGCTGGAGGAAGAAGGCGCGGTCTAAATTAGCGAGGATGGTCGCGCATGACCCTGAAGGAAATGACCCTGACGGCGGACACGAAAGATCCACGCATAAACGTGCGCCGCGAAGGCGCGGGTCCGGCGCTGGTGTTGATCCATGGCGGCATGGGATCGTGGAACCACTGGATTCGCAATATCGAAGCCCTGGCCCCGTATTTCAACGTTCACGCCATCGATTTGCCGGGTTACGGCGAGTCGCCGCCGGTTGACCGGGACATGTCCGGCGATGATTTCAAGGATCTGGTCTGCCGCGCTATTGACGGCGTCGTTGGCGAGAGAACGCCGTTCCGGCTCGCGGGGTTTTCGTTTGGCGGCGCCCTTTCGTCGCACATCGCGGCGCGGATGGGCGCGCGGGTGAAATCCCTGACATTGATCGGCGCCAGCGGATTTGGCCGGGCCAAGGGGGCGAAGCCGCTGAACACCCGCAGTTACAAGGATTTGGGCGAGGATCAGGCGAAGTTGCGGGACATCGTGCGCGGCAATTTACTGGCGTTCATGTTGAACGACACCGCCGATGATCACGCCGTTGATTGTCACGCCGCCAACGTCAAGCGGACGCGATTCGACAGCCGCAAGGTCAGCGACGTGGATTCGCAACGCTTCGATCTGACGAAGATTCAGTGCCCGCTGCAAATTATCTGGGGCGAAGACGACATCACCGCGCGCCCCAGCGTCGCGGAACGCGTCGCCATCTGCCGCGCGGCCGTGCCGGAATTACGCTTTGACCTGGTGAAGGGCGCCGCGCACTGGACGATGTATGACAGCGCGACGGCGATAAACGAGCTGATGCTCGACTTTATCCCCCGTTCCGACGACTAATCCCGAAGCGGCGGCGCCTCGCCGTCCGGCAGCGGTATCTGGAACGTGTTCAGCACCATCGAAACCAGGCCGTAATACCCGCAGATCGCGGTCAGTTCGACGACGCCGTCTTCGCCAAGCTGTTCTTTGGCCCAGTCGAAGGTGTTGTCGCTGACATTTTGTTTTTCGTGCAGCTCGGTGGCGAATTCGTACACGGCGGCTTCGTCGGATTTCGTAAAGCTTGGGCGCCGCCGTTGGGCGATGGCGTCGATGACGTTGTCGCCGACGCCTTCCTCGCGCGCGATTTTCGCGTGCGCGTACCATTCATATTGCGCGGTCCAGAAGCGGCCCGTCACCAGAATGGCGATTTCCCGCAAATTTCCCGACAAAACGCCGTTGAATCGGAGCGCCGCGCCAACCTGTTGCACCTGATTGGCGACAACTGGATTGTGTAGCAAGGCGGCGAATGGCCCCCGAACGCTGCCGCGTGGCCCGGACGCAATGGCGTCATGGGCTTCTTTTTGCGCGGCGGTCATGGTTTCAGGCGTGAGCTCCGATAGTCGGCTCATTAAGACGATCCCCTCGATATTGATGTGAATGTTGATGGTGACAGTTAATCCAAGGGGCAAGATTACCAGCCGAATCCGACGGGTAAAGACTTAGTTCGGCGCGGGGTCGATTTTGCGGTACACTATTGGCGTCGCCAGACGAGGCGCGGGACACGGGAGACGGCCATGAACGCCGCCAAAGCCAAACAATACAAAAAAAGCATGCTCGACCGGCGGGTGGAACTTCAGCGCCTGATCGAGGTCAGCAAGGCCGGGCGCGACCCGGTCGAACTGGACCAGAGTCGGGTCGGTCGCTTGTCACGCATGGACGCGCTGCAAAACCAGGCCATGGCGCTGGAAACCGAACGCCGCCGCAACGTTGAATTGCAGCGTATCGCCGCAGCGTTGAAACGGATCGACACGGACGACTTCGGCTATTGCCTAAGCTGCGGCGAGGCCATCGAAAGCAAGCGGTTGTCCCTGGACCCAACCGCGCCGCTGTGCATCGACTGCGCCCAGGCAATTTGAGAGACGCGGAGCGGTCTGTAGCCCCGACAAACGGCTCAATTCGGAGAGAGGCCGC
The DNA here is from genome assembly GCA_018660965.1 of Rhodospirillaceae bacterium. GTDB lineage: Bacteria > Pseudomonadota > Alphaproteobacteria > UBA8366 > JABJJH01. The sequence goes on from JABJJH010000435.1 coordinate 10,521, forward strand.
GCAATCGCTCGTTCCGGCGGCGGAGCAATTCAAGCACGGTTAAGAGGCCGATGGAAACGATGACGAGAATGGTCGCCACGGCCAGGATGGTCGGTGAAATTTGTTCCCGGATCCCATTCCACATTTGCAACGGTATCGTTTGCTGATCGTAGGACGCGACGAACAAGACCACCACGACTTCATCGAACGAGGTTACGAACGCAAAGAGCGCCCCAGAAATCACCCCCGGCAGGATCAGCGGCAGAATGACCTGGCGAAAGACCGTTACGGGTGGCGCTCCGAGACTGGCGGCGGCGCGGCTGAGCGAGTGATCGAATCCCGTCAGGGTCGCCGTGACCGTGATGATCACGAACGGGATGCCGAGCATCGCATGCGCCATGATGATCCCCGGAAAGGTATGCGCCAGTCCCGCGCCTGAATAAAAAAAGAACAAGCCGGTGGCTGTAATGATCAGCGGAACGATCATCGGTGAGATCAACAACGCCATGATGGCGCGGCGGTACGGCATTTCCGGTCGGGATAGCCCAAGTGCGGCGAGCGTGCCCAACACGGTCGCGAAAAGCGTGGACGCCGCGCCGATAATGACCGAATTTTTTAACGCGTGAAACCAGGTCGCATTGTGCCAGACGTCGGTCCACCATGTAGTGTCGCGGAGCACCTCGGGGGCGGTCATGCCGAATGTCAGAATCTTGTCGTACCATCGCAATGAATACCCTTCCGGATCGAAGGTGATCATCTTGTAGGTGAAGGTGAAATACGGCTCGATGTTGAACGACAGCGGCATGATGACCAAGATTGGCGCGATGAGAAACAGGAAAATCAGGCCACAGATCGCCAGGTAGCAATAATGCCACACTTTTTCGCCTATCGATGCGTGAGCGGGGAGCGCCATCGGATTATCCGAACTTCATGTTGTCGATGCCGATCAGGCGGTCATAGAGCCAATAGAGTATCAGGACGCCGAACAAGAGGATGGCGCCTAGGGCCGCAGCCAGGCTCCAATTCAGGGATGACTGCATATGAAAGGCGATCTGGTTTGAAATCAACTCACCCGTGGAGCCGCCGACCAGGGCCGGTGTGATGTAGTAGCCGATCGCCAGAATGAACACGAGAAGGCAACCCGCCCCAATCCCCGGCACGGTTAGCGGGAAGTAAACCCTGACGAACGCCGTTATCGGCGTCGCCCCGAGCGAACGCGCGGCGCGCATATAACTGGGCGGAATGGTTTTCATGACCGAATAAAGCGGCAGGATCATGAAGGGCAGCAAAATATGCGTCATGGCGATGATCGTGCCGAACTGATTGTACATGAGCTGGATTCGGCCATCGTCGCCGACAATACCGGTTGCGACCATAAGGTCGTTCAGCACGCCCTGACTTTGCAACAAGGTAATCCACGAGGTCGTGCGCACCAAAAGCGACGTCCAGAACGGTAACAGGACAAGGATCATCAGCAGGTTCGAATAACGCAACGGCAGATGCGCCAGCAAATGGGCGACAGGAAACCCCAGCAGCAGGCAAAGTACGGCGATCAAACCGGACAATAGAAAGGTTCGCACGAACAACATGGCATAGATGCGCCGTTCCGGTTCAACCCGTGTTATCTCGCCCTTGGCGTCGTGCGTGAAATCCAGCGCCGATGCATAGAAATCAAGCGTGTGCGCGGCGGCGGCGCGCTGCATGACATTCCACAAGTGCGGGTCCGCCCAGTCCTTCCGATGCTTCAGAAGTTTTTCCTTATAGGGGGGACCTGTGAACCTGGCGGCCTTGCGGGCGCCGGATTTGAACAGACTGTTGGAACCCGCTCGTTCGTAATTGATGCGCGTGCCGACCTGTCCCGCCGTTCGGTTTTTTTTCGCGGCGGCCAGATCGAGCGCCAGGGCGGCGAATCCGGCTTCACCCGGCACGCCTTCATCGGGGTGCGCTTCAAGATAGGCGGTCAGGCGCGGCATGTGGTCGGAAAATACGGGGTTGTGAATACTCAGATAGAGCATCTGCGCGATGGGAGCGGCGAATGTCACCAGGACGAAAA
>JABJJH010000053.1 GCA_018660965.1 Rhodospirillaceae bacterium
CGACGAATACGCCAAGTCCGGGGTGCATTCCGCGCAGTACGATTCGCATTTGAACGCGCCGGAATTCATGCAGACCTTCGAGGAATTCGACGACGGCATCACGCACGCGATCCAGCCCATCTTCCCCTCGCTGTGCGTGCAACTGACGTTGAACTCGCTGGCGGTGCGGTTCTATGTGCCGCGCGGCGTCGACAAGACCGAATTGTTCTGGATTTATCTGGGCTGCGAGGACGACACGGAGGCGCAAACCCAGATGCGCATCCAGCAAAGCAACCTCACCGGATCGGCGGGATTTGTGTCGCTAGAGGACGGCTGCATCAACGAATTCGTCCAACGCGGCGCGCGCGGCAGTCTCGACAAGGATTCGTTCCTGGAAATGGGCGGCCGCGACGTGGAATCCAGCGACGGGTCGCGCGCGACGGAAACCGCAATTCGCGGGTTCTGGAAAGGCTACCGCGAATTGATGGGGGTCTGACGATGGCCGATACAACCAGCACGCTCGACGAATTCAACGAAGTTTCCGACCCGTCGCTGCGCGCGCGGATCGAGGACTTTCTGGTCGATTACGTCCATACGGTGGACGACGCCCGCATCCCGGAATGGCCGGACTACTTCACCGAAGACGCGTTCTACCAGATCACCACGCGGGAAAATCATGACGCCGGATTGCCCATCGGCATTATGCAGTGCACGGGCCAGGGCATGATGAAGGACCGGGTGAAGGCGCTGTACGAAGCCAACATTTTCGAACCGCATGTGTACTGCCACCTGCTTGGGCGGCCCCGGATACACGAAGAAACGCCGGGCCTGTACCGCGCGCGCACGAATTTTCAGGTCACCCGCACAATGCAAAACGGCGACCGCGAACTTTTCGCCACGGGTAAATACCTCGACGTCATCGCCTGTGACGGAACCACACCCAAGCTGCAGGACCGCCGCGTGGTGCTCGACTCGCGCCGCGTCGACATCCTCATCGTCTATCCGCTTTAACGGGAATCAGGCATGCCCGACCTAACGGTGTTGCTGGACAATCTGACCTTTCCCGAAGGCCCGCGCTGGCATGACGGGCGCTTGTGGTTTTCCGATTTCTATGCCCATGAAGTCGTCGCGGTGGACATGGACGGCGCGCGCGAAACCATCGCGACGGTTCCGGGCCAACCGTCGGGGCTGGGCTGGGCGCCGGATGGAACCTTGCTGATCGTCTCCATGACAGACCGCACCCTTATGAAACTGGCCGACGGCGTCGTGACGCCGGTCGCAAATTTATCCGAACTGGCGGGTTATCACTGCAACGACATGGTGGTCGATGGCGACGGTCGCGCCTATGTCGGCAATTTCGGCTTCAACCACCACGCGGGCGAAGCCGAAAGCACGGCCAATCTGATCCGCGTCGACCCGGATGGGTCGGTGCATCTGGCCGATAGCGGCCTCGCCTTCCCGAACGGGTCGGTCATCACCCCGGACGGCAAGACCCTGATCGTGGGGGAAACGCACGGGCAACGCCTGACCGCCTGGGACAAGGGCGCGGATGGCGCGCTTTCCAACCGGCGCGTCTGGGCCGATCTCGCGCCGAACTTTCCCGACGGCATTTGCCTCGACGCCAAAGGCGCGATCTGGGTCGCCGACCCGCGCACCAAGGAAACCATCCGCGTCACCGAAGGCGGCGCCGTCACGCATCGCATCTCCACCGGGGATCGCGGTTCCTACGCCTGCATGCTGGGCGGCCCCGAGCGGCGCACCCTGTTCATCTGCACCTGCGCGGGGTCCGGCCCCGACATCGGCGCCCAGCGCGCCGGGCGCATCGAATACACCACGGTGGACGTCCCCGGCGCGGGTTTGCCGTAACATCCGGATCATAATTAATGCCCCCCCTTGAAATCGCGCTTCTATCCGCAGCCGCGTTCTGCACGTCGGCCCTGACAGCGGTTGTCGGCGCCGGGGGCGGCACGGCGCTTATCGCGATCATGCTGCAACTCATGGCGCCCGCAGCGGCGATCCCCGTTCACGGCGTCGTCCAGCTTGCCTCCAACACGACGCGGGTATTTTTGTTCTGGAAGCAAATGGCGTGGCCGATCGTCTTCCGCTTCGCAGCGCTCATGCCGTTTGGCGTCTGGCTTGGGGTTGAGCTGTTTCAAGGTCTTCCGACGGAAGTCATCCAGATTTTGATCGGGTGTTTCGTGTTGATTTCACTCGGGACGCGGCAACTCGGCGCCCTGCGGAACAAGGACCTTCCCTTATGGGCGTTCGTCCCCATCGGGTTCGTCACGGGCGTCCTCAACATGATCGTCGGCGTCATCGCGCCGGTGCTCGGCGTTCTGATGATCCGCGACGATTTGTCGAAGGAACAGGTCGTTGGAACGCTTGGGTTTTTCGGCTTTATCGGAAACCTACTCAAAATTGTCGGGTTCACCTTGATTGGTTTCAGCTTCGCGGAATACGGTCTGACGATGCTCTGCATGGTCCCCGCCGCCGTCATTGGCACCCGGGTCGGAAAAGCTGTCCTCGGCAATATGGACGATCGCTATTTCCTGATCGCCTTTAGAATCGTCCTGGTCGCCCTCGCCGTGAAACTCATCGCCTATGACGGCCTCCCCCGCCTTTGGGCGTGACGCCCCCTCTATTCCGGCCCCTTAGTCCGGTAACGGAAACGCGTCCAGATAGGGCTGGTAGCTGTCCTCGACATCCATTTCCATGGTGCCCAGAAAACGCACGACCGCGTTGTAGAACGCGATGGTCACGGTCAGATCAACCAGATGTTCCTTCGACATGTGGCCTTCCAGCGCCGCGAAGGAGTCCGCCGCCACCGCGCCGTCGATGGTGATTTCCCGTGCGGCGCGCAGCACCAGCCGGTCGAGGTCGGGCAAACCGCTGTTCGCGCCGCCGCTTTCGGCGATCAAGGCGCGGATGTCGTCATCGGTGACGCCGAAATCCTTGCCGATCTTGACGTGATGGCTCCATTCATAGGGGCTTTTGGCCAGCCAGCCGACCTGTAGAATCGCCAGTTCGCGCAGCCGCGCATCCATGGTGGTCCCGTACCGGATGTACTTGCCCAGCTCACCGAACGACCGCGCCGCGCCGGGGCTGTGCGCCAACAGACGGTGCAGATTGATATTGCGCGCCAGCAAATCCTTGTCTTCGTCCTTCAAATCGTCCTTGTCGAGATAGGGCAGCCGCGCCATGGGATCGTCTCCATTGATGTGAAATGATGTGAAATTGTCGAACGACACGCTAATGGCCCAACCCCACCCCGTCCAGTCCACCCCGTCCAGCCAACCCAGACCATTGCGCCAAATCGCGCGTGCTGCATAATCCGGGCTGGAAAATTGTATAGAGACTATCCGCCATGCGCTTCCATCGAATTTGCGCCATCGTCGCCATCATGTTGTGGGGGGCGCCGCTTCAGGCCGAGGAAATCAAAATCCCGCATGACGGCGTCACCCTGAACGCCGAATTGACGCGCGCGGCGCGCAGGACGCTCGCCGATGGCGTCGTGCTGATCGTGCACGGCACGCTGTCGCATAACCGCATGGAGACCATCCGCAATTTGTCCACCGTGCTGGTGGAGCGCGGCCTGACCACCCTGGCGATCAATCTGTCGCTGGGGGTGAATGACCGCCACGGCCCCTACGATTGCAAGATCGCGCACCGGCATCGATATATGGACGCGGTGCGCGAAATTGGCGCGTGGCTGGACTGGTTGCAGGCCAGGGGCGCTCGCAACGTCACCTTGATGGGCCATTCGCGCGGCGGCGCGCAGGCCGCG
>JABJJH010000052.1 GCA_018660965.1 Rhodospirillaceae bacterium
CAAGAAAAATCGTGGCGCGCCCGAGAGGAGTCGAACCCCTAACCTCCTGATCCGTAGTCAGACGCTCTATCCAATTGAGCTACGGGCGCACGGCGGGTTGCGTGTTAAACGCCGCCCGCGTAATTCAGGCTGCGGAACCTACTCAAAGGCGGGCGCCGCCGCAAGCCCCAAAACACAGGATTTTCATATTGTCTCGGATTGTCGAAATGCCGCTTGTCGGTTACGAAGGCCTCCATTATTATCCTCCGAAAGAATACTTAGGAGTTTTGCGTGAATTCGGGCTAAACAAGCAACACGCATGTAATAATATCGCTCAATCATTTTTGTCGGGGCAAAGTATTCGTATGAAATTCAGCCGGGTGTACACCGTATTAATCGGCGCCGCGATCGGCCTTGCCGGTTGTGAAACCGCGGACGAGGCTCTTTGGCCGAGCCTGTCCGGAGTCGCGCCTTCCGCGCCGCAGAAAGCAGCGGCGCCGGAACGCAAGCCTTTGCGGATCAATATTCCAGAACCCAAGCGCGCGGAAACGCCAACCGCCAACGTCGCGCCGGTGATGGCCAACATGGCCGCGCCCGACGCTTCTGCGGCGGCGCTCGACTCGTTTCAAACTACGGGCACCTTCGTTGGCAAGAAGGTCGGGCAAATGCACACCGACCTGCGCAAACTACAGACCGCCGTCACCGCCTTGAATGGGCGCATGCGGACGATCTCCAACGTAAATGCCGCAGCGTCGCAAAACTATCACGCCCTCGTTGCGGAAATGAATGGTCAGTTGCAGGTCGGCACAACGCCCGGCAACCCCGTCATGGTCAAAAAATGGAACGACGCGCAGCAACGCCTTGAGGCCATCGCGGAAAGTCTGAACCGGATGGATACGCTGTCGAACGATTCGGCGGGCGAAGCCGGATTGGCGGCGTGGCTGCTGGACAGCGTGCGGGCGACCTTCGCGCTTAGCGGCGCGGTCGACGAAGATCACCGGCAATTGAGAATTCTGGAAGACGAGGTAAACCGCACGATCGTGCTGATCGACCGGCTGCTCAACGAATTGAGCGAGGATATTTCGCGCCAGAGCACCTATGTCGGCAACGAACGCCGCAATATGACAACCATGTCGTTGGCGGTGAAGAACGGCGAACTGTACGGCACCAGTCTGGTGAACCGGGCGTTTGCGCAAAGCCAGGCCCTGGCGAGCGCGGCGTCGCAATCGGCGGGCCCCCGCCCCGGCGACCGGGCGTTGGTGGTGATTCGCTTTGACCGGCCAAACGTGAACTACCAACAGGCGTTGTACAATGCGGTCAGCCGCGCGCTGGAACGGAAACCCACCGCGTCGTTCGATATTCTGGCGGTTAGTCCGCAACGGGGCAGTCCGGCGCAAATCGCGTTGAGCGGCACCCAGGCGAAGCGTGACGCGGAAGGCGTCTTGCGCGCGCTCGCCGATATGGGATTGCCGCCGAACCGGGTGAAGCTGTCATCCTCCGCCAGCCCAAATTCGGAATCCAACGAGGTTCACATCTTCGTCCGTTAAGAGGATCGGCCCCAAATCAGGGAAACTCCAAAGCGACACGCGCTTGGAATAGGGGTGAGCCCGTCATGCAAACACGACGTCTTGGGAACCTTTGGCCGGTCAGCGCCTTGACGCTTGGTGGCGGCGGGATCGGCCAACTTTGGGGGAAGACCACGCGCGAAGAATGCGTCGCCGTCACCCGCGCGGCGGTGGACGGCGGCGTTAGCCTGCTCGACATGGCGCCGGCTTATGGTCAGGGCGAAGCCGAACGCGTCATCGGCGCGGCCTTTGACGGCGCCTTGCCGGACGGCGTCCGCATCACCACCAAATGCCGCCTCGGCTCCCCCAAACCCGGCGAAGTCGACGCCGCGTTGACCAAAAGCCTTAATGAAAGCCTCGCGCGGATGCGGTTGGACCGTGTCGATGTTTTCATCCTGCACTCCAACATTATCCCCGACGACTACGACGCCAGCGCCTATTCGGATCGTCCCGCGACGCGCTGGGCGACCTATGCGGAAGAATTTCGCCGCGCTTGCGAGAAACTGGTCGCGCAAGGCCGCATCGGCGCCTGGGGGATCACCGGGATCGGTATTCCCGATCAAGTCATTCAAGCGCTCGCAGACTCGCCCAAACCGGGGATTGTTCAGTGCATCGCCAATCCGGTCAATTCTGTCGGAGAGCTTCAGTACTACGCAGGGCCAACCCGCGCCCGTGACATTATCGCTTCGGCGAATGCCCATGGCGTTGGCGTGATGGGCATTCGCGCCGTTCAGGGCGGCGCATTCACCGATAAATTGGATCGCGCCTTGCCGGAAGACCATGGCGTCGTCATCGATTTTCACCGCGCCGTTCGATTCCGGGCGCTCGCCTCGGAACTCGGCCAATCCGCCGCCGCCCTCGCGCACCGCTATGCGCTAACCATGAACGGCGTCGACACGGTCGTCCTGGGCGTGAAGAACCGCGTGGAGTTAACGGATTGCCTGAACGCGGAAGCGGCGGGCCCGCTGGACGCCGAATTAATGGCGCGCATCGAAGCGTCGTTCGCATAGCAGATCATTCGCCGCCCGCCTTGCCCCCGCCAGCTTTTCCGACGCCATCTTGCCGCAACGCCGCGAACGGTCCACACTTTGTAAAGAGTTCAACCATCTTGGCCTGTAACCGTTAGCGGGGAGACTGAAATGACGCGCCTCAAGGTTCTGCAACGCGACGATATGAACGACGAACAACGTCAGGTTTGCGATGAAATCGAAGCATCGGGCGGACGGGTGCGCGGCGGGCCATATTGGGCCTATATCCGCAATCCTAAATTCATGGCCCTTCATCAAGGTATGAGCGACTACATGCGCGGGTGCCCGCTGACCGGACGTGAACGCCAAATCGCCGTGCTCGCCGTCGTGCGGCACTGGGACGCGCATTACCCCTGGGCGGTTCAGGTGCGCGCCTCGCATGCCGAAAACCTGGATCAGGACATCATCGATACGATCAACGCCCGTAAACGCCCGAACTTGAACGACCCCGGCGAACAGGCCGCCTATGATCTGGCGTCCGAACTGGCAGCAAATAAAAGAGTGAGCGAGGATACCTACGCCAGGGCGGAAAAAATATTCGGCGAGAAAAAACTGGTCGATCTGGTGGCGGGCGTCGGGTTCTTTTCCATGGTGTGCTGCACGGCCAACGCCTTTGACATCACCCCGCCCGACGACGCGCCCGCCCGGCTACTGGACTAACCCCGATGCCCCGCACCGCCGATTGGTATTTCGACTATCTGTCGCCTTACGCCTACCTGCAGTTCGAATCCTTCGCGCGTTTGCCGGACGATTTGGAGGTCACGCTGAAACCGGTTCTGTTCGCCGGGTTGCTGGGATATTGGGACAATCTGGGACCCGCCGAAATACCGGCGAAGCGGCGCCAGACCTACCGCTATTGCCATTGGTTGGCGGGCAAGCGGGGCGTGCCGTTCAAGGCGCCGCCGCGCCACCCGTTCAATCCATTGGCGGTCTTGCGGTTGACCCTGGCGCTGGAATCAACACCCACCGCCGTGCACGCCATCTTTCGCCATATCTGGGGCGACGGAAAGGATGCGCAGGACCCGGCGGTGCTGGCGAAGCTCGCCGCGTCCCTTGGCGTCGATGACCTGGGCGCGCGCATCAACGACCCGTCGGTAAAACAACAACTGCGCGACAACACCGATGAAGCAGTCCGGCGCGGCGTCTTCGGCATCCCGACGTTTGTCATGAATGACGAAGTGTTCTGGGGCGATGATTTGACCGACATGTTTCTAGAATATCTGGACAACCCGGCCTTGCTGGAACAAAACGAAATGGGCCGCCTGGCGGATCTGCCAACGGCGGCCCAACGCAAGGAAAGCCGATTGTAAACGGGCTCTTAGGCGAATTGCCGGGCGATGAAATCCTTCATCATCGCAATCGCGCGGTCGGTTTCCGGTCCGGGGTCGCGTGTGAAGGCGTGCGGCAGGCCGGGGAATAATTCGCGTTCGACCGACCCGCCGGCGGCGCGGTAGCTCTCAACAAAATTTTCTGAAATGCTCAGTGGGACATTGGAGTCCGCCGTGCCCTGCAGGATAATCATCGGCGGCGTGTGCGTCTGCTCGCCGCGTTCCAGAACCAGTTGCGGATTGCCTTCGCGCATGATGTCTTCGGTCCCAAAATAGTTTTCCGAAGATTTCATCAACCGGTCCTCGCCGGAAGTTTTCGCGTAGAGATACCGCGCATGGGAATCGAGAACCGGCCATCCAGTGATGGCGTAGCGCACGCTGGCGTCATAACCGCCGGGCGCCTTTAGCGAAGCGTAGCGGGGGTCATTGGGTCGCAGCGCGCTGGACACCAGGGTGTGGCCGCCGCTGGATGTGCCCAAGGCGCCGACGCTGTCGGGATCGGCGTTTAGATCGGCGGCGCGGGCCTTCAACCAGCGCGTTCCGTAATTCGCATCGATGATCTGGGCGGGATAGGGGTAGTCGGGCGCCTGACGGAACTCAATGGCCGCGACCACCATGCCCGACGCCGCGATGGCGTGGTCGACGGCTTCGTTGTTCAGGTAGCTGCCCGTGCTCCACGCGCCGCCATGGACGTCCAGCATGGCGGGAAACGGCCCCGCGCCCTGCGGTTGGTACAAGCGGACCGGCCATTCACCGCCTTCATTGGTGTTGTAGATTTCTTCGGTAACGCTGACTTCGTAAGCGGCGTTCGGATCATAGGTAACGGGCATTATGGTTTCTTTCTAAATTAAGAGACGGTCACCGAGGCCAAAAGCGCATCGTCGGCGACCGTTTCCATCGGCGTCCAGTTGCGCGACCGAACATAATCGGGGCGCGGTTGTTCCACATCGGCGGGGCGGTTCTTGACCGTGTTGAAACAGAAATACGCCTGCCACCGGTCCTGCGCCGACAAATTGTGACCGGACGCGTGCAGCAGATTACAGTGAAAGATCGCCGCTGTTCCGGCCTTGCCGTCGACGCGGATCGGGTCGGGATAGCGTTTGATCATATCCTTCATCGCCGTCGGTCCCACCGCCCATAACTTGTAAGCGGTTTTGTCGTCCCAATAGGGGTCCTTCCGACCTTCCCGGTGACTGCCGGGCAACAGATGCAGACAGCCGCTGAACTCCGTCGCGTCATCCAGCAGAACCGCCAAAGTCGCCATGTCGGGCCGCGCGATGCCGTCCAGACGCCAGGACCCGAAATCCTGATGCCATGGCCAGGCCGTGCCTTCGATGGCGGCCTTCATGTTGACCTTGCAATGGTGCAGATACAGCGCATCGTCGCCCAACACCTGCTGGGCGACGCGCAGAACCCGGGGCGAACGCGACGCGGCGCGGTACGCGGACGACGCGGTCGGGCCGTCGGCTTCATGCAGGCGGAACATGGATTTCGCCAACTGGGCTTCGCCTTCCCGGAAAATACACTCGGCGTCAATTTGGGACACCCGCGCAGCTTCCGCCTTCAACACGGCGGTTTCCTCGGGGGAGAACAGCTCTGGGAAAATCAGATAGCCGTCTTCTTCGAATTGCGCGATCTGTTCAGGCGTCAGTTCCATGAGATTGTCCTCCCGATTCGCTTTTACCGTCAGGCGGCCAATAACGCGGCGGCCTTGGCGCGCGCCGAATCCGCGTCTGCGGACGCGCCGCATTTCGCCAATGTTTCAGCAAAGGTTTTCCAGGTCGGACCGCTCGTCGGGTTGGCGGCGGTCCGTTCCGCCAGCAAGGCGCGGGCCAGCTCGTTCTGGTTGTCCTTGATAGCGGCGTGGATGAACATCCGCACCCACACATCGCGTTGCGCCCAACTGCCACCCAGAGGCCGCATTTCATACCGGGCGCCGCGCATGATATCCACGACCCGGGCGTAATTCTTATCGCCATGGGCGATGATCGCTTCGGCGACGGGAATCCCGGCGTTGCGGTAGGTATCAGCGACGGTGACGCCTTTGGTCGCCGAGTCTTCGCAAAACGCCCGCATGGAGTTCACCATCGCCACCGCATCGTCGCGCCGTCCATCCATGGTCAGCGCCATGACGTAGTGCATATCATTGAAAGGCCGCAGTCGTTCGTCGATGCGCGTGGCGCAGACCTCGGCGATGGACGACCAGCGATCACCGACGTCCAGCCCCAACATGTCGAGGCGCATCAACATGGCCGACGCGTTGCAGATGTCGGTGTTGTCCTCCGACGGTTCCGTCCAGAACTGATTGTCATACGCGTTCATGACGGCGTCGAACTGTTCCAGTTCCAGGTAACAAAGCGCGCGATGCCACCAGATGTGATGGGCGAAAATACCGCGCTCGCGCCACGCGTCTTCATGGCTGTCCACCCACTTGATTCCGTCCTGTCGGCGTCCCTGCATTTCCAACACATGCGCCACGGCGTGCCCGGCCCAGATATCATTTTCATTGATCTCGACCGCCTTGCGTCCCAGCGGTTCAGCTTGCGCGTAGTCGCCGTTTTCTTCCAGCGAGAACGCACGGCACCCCAGCACATAACCGTATCCGGGAATATCAGGCGCCCAGCGCGGCATGAGGCGCGCCATCGAGTCGCGCATTTGCGGCAAATCGCCGAGGAAAAAATGCAGGAAATGGGCCAACCGCAACGCCAACATGTCATGTGGATGATCCACCAGGATTGATTCCCATATCGCGGTGGTCCCGCGCAAATCCCCTGCGCACCACGCCGCCAACGCCTTGACGTGTTTTTGTTCCCGGTCGGTCCCTGCCGGCGCCAGGGCTTCGGCCTTGGCGAGAGCGTCGTGGCTTTGCGCGGTCAGCCGCGCGAGCGAGGGCAGACGCATGAAGTATCCGCGCAGGCATTGCCCCATGATCATGTCGGGATCGACATCGGCGATCCGCTTCAACAACAAGGCGGCGTCGCGACCCGACGCCAGAAATTCGTCAACGCTGGCGTCGAAAGCGTCGACCGCCGCCTGACTCGCCGCCGTGATGGGAAGGCCACGCTTATCGTGATGCAATGGAAGTCTCCTGTTCGGACAATCGGTATGACGTTAATGGGCGCAACCCTAGCAAGGAAGGAAACGCCAAGTCGAGTCGAATGGCTGTGTTTACTTGTCTAGGCCAACGGCTACACTTGGCGCTCTCATAAAACGAAGGTGACGACACATGACGAACGCGGCGTTTCGGGAATTGATGGACATACGGGGTAAAGGCGACCCGGAGTCTGGCGCGGTATCGATCTCCGGCGCTGATCCGGTGTTTTCGACCCGCTTCAAAATCGGCGAGACCTGCGCGTCTGTGCTGGGCGCCATCGGCGTCGCAACATCGGACATCTGGCGCGAACGCACCGGCCGCGGGCAACAGGCGTCCATCGACGCGCGCCATGCGGCGGCGACCCTGCGCAGCGCCCATTACCTGCGCGCCAAAGGAAAAGACGGCGCCTATGAACTCCTGGGCCGCGACGCGGACGCCGTTCAATCCCAAAATATCACGCAGCCCTGGCAGTCCAAGGACGGGCGATGGGTCCTGCCCCATTTCGGGTTGCCGCACCTTCGTGACCGGGTCCTTGGCGTTTTGAACTGCGAGCCGACCCCCGACTCGGTGTCCAGGGCGGTGTCCCAATGGGATGCGCTCGACCTTGAAAACGCCATCGACGAAGCGCGCGCGTGCGGCGGCATGGTGCGCGCCAATTCCGAATGGCTCGACCATCCACACGGTCAGGCTTTGGCCGCGAAACCGGTGGTGGAAATCACGAAAATTGGCGACAGCGAGCCGGAACCATTCGAGGTGGGCCCGGATGTGCGGCCATTGTCCGGCATTCGCGTGTTGGATTTGACGCGCATCCTGGCCGGGCCCATCGCCGCCCGAACTCTCGCGGAACATGGCGCGGACGTGATGATGGTGGCGGCGGCGGACACCCCACAAATCAAGAACTTCGTGATGGACACCTGCCACGGCAAGCGCAGCTGCTTTCTCGACCTCGCCACAACCGACGGCGTCGAAGCGTTGCAAGCGCTGGTGCGCAACGCGGATGTGTTTTCCCAAGGCTATCGGCCCGGCGTGCTGAACGCGCGCGGGTTCGGCCCGGAACAACTGGCGGCGCTTCGTCCCGGACTGATTTACACCTCCATCAATTGTTTCGGCTATGACGGGCCGTTCAAACATCGCGGCGGATGGGAACAGGTGGCGCAAACGGTCACGGGTATTTGCAACGAAGGGCATCCTGATCACCCCGCGTTGTTGCCGGCGGCGGCGTGCGATTACACCACCGGTTACCTTGGCGCCTATGGCGTGTTGCTGGCCCTGGCGCACCGGGCGCGGGAAGGCGGCAGCTATCACGTGAAGGTGTCGTTGTGCCAATCCGGCATGTTCATTTACCGGCAGGGGAAAACCGACTTTACCGAATCCGACATGGATTTGTCGCCCGCCGAGATCGACGCCATTCAAATCAAATCCAGCACCGGGCATGGCGTCCTCAAACATCTGGGCCCTGTGCTTCGGTTGTCGGAAACCCAGCCGGGATGGTCCCAACCGACACCGGTGCTGGGGTCGAGCGCGCCTGCGTGGTGATCGAAAATCACCACTCACTAATCCCCCTATTCACCAGCCCATGGCGCGGCTCATCCGGCGCGGGTCGGCGCCGCCTTCCAGAATACCTGTCTCCAGGTCCTTGGTGATGGCGCATACGCCCGCCGTTTTGTAGGTCATGTCGGCCAGCCGTTCGACATCATGGCCCAAGGCGGACAACGCATCCGTCGTCTTTTCGTCGATGCGGCCTTCCGCCGTCAATTTTCCGGGGAACGCTTTGTGCGGTTCAAAGGAATCCGGCTGGCTGTGTGTCATGAACCGGGGCGCTTCAATGGCGTCTTGAATACCCATGTCGAAGACCAGATGGTTGATCAGGATTTGCAGCATGCTTTGCGTTTGGTTGTCGCCGCCAGGCGTCCCAAATGGCATCGCCAGCTTGCCTTTCTTCATCGCCATGGCCGGATTCGGCGTCAGGCGCGGGCGCTTGCCGGGCGCAACGGAGGAAGCGTGGCCGGGTACGGCCCAGCTTTGCGAACCACGCGAGGACGGGCAAAAGCCGGTACCCGGAATGATCGGCGATTCCCAGGACACGTCGCTGGGCGTTGCGGAAAACACATTGCCGTCGCGGTCGATGGCGCAGCAATAGGACGTGTCGGCGGGCGCGGGTGGGCTGCCGGTCGCCGCAATTGCCGCGACGGTCGCGGCGCCATATTGCGAGCCCATGTCGCCGAATGGGGGCATTTCCGACCAGGCCTGATCATGGCGAATCATGCCGCGGCGTTCTTCCGCGTAAGCTTCCGACAACAATGCGTCCAAGGGCACATCGACGAAACGCGGGTCGCCGTAATAGCGTTCCCGGTCGGCGAAGGATAGCTTCATGGCTTCGGCGATCAGGTGAATATAGGCGGGGCTGTTGTGTCCCAATTCGGCCAGGTCATACCCTTTCAGGATCGAGATCATCTGTTGCAGGACCGGGCCCTGACACCACGCGCCGCAGGTGTAAATATCGGTTCCCATGAAATTCGTGCGCACCGGCGGTTCTATCGCCGACGCGTAACTGGAAAGGTCTTCTTCGCTCAACCAGCCGCCGTTTCCTTTGTGGTAGTCGACCATCATGCGGGCCAGATCGCCGCGATAGAACGCATCGCGCGCTGCCTTTAACCCGGCGTCGCGTCCTCGGCTTGCGGCGGCCGCTTCTTCGTCCACCATGAACTGAATTGACCGCGCCAGGTCGGATTGGACGAAATTCTCACCCACATGCGGGGGCCGCCCACCGGGTAGATAGATCGACGCGCTGGCGTCCCATTTCGCATAGGTGTCCTTATGCGCGACGATATAATCGCGCATGACGTGGTGCATTGAAAACCCGTCGCGCGCAAAGCGAATCGAGGCCGCCGCCACCTCACCGAACGACATGGTGCCGTATCGTTGCAAGGCCGTGATCCAGGCGTCGGGAGCCGCGGGCACAACGGTGCGCAACACGCCAACCGGCACTGCGCCATCGAATTCCTTGATGAACCGCTCGATGCTGGCGCTCTTGGGCCACCAACCCAATCCGCTGATTGTCACGACCTCATCGCTTTCGGCCATGTAGATCATGATCGGCGCGACGCCGGAAAACTGCACCATGTCGCTGTGGACAATGCCCAGCGCCATCCCCGCCGCGACCCCGGCGTCGACCGCGTTGCCGCCGGCTTCGAGAATATCAAACCCGGCCTGGGTCGCCAGAAAATGTCCGGCGGACACCATGTAGCGAGTGCCGTTAATGACGGGTTGATAGGGCATGATTCAATTTCCTTCTAAGGATGAGCGTCGAATTCGGCCATAACCATGCCGACAAAACAATAGGGCAGTTGCCCGAAGGCCCAAACGCAGGCCTGGAGCGCGGACTTGGGAGCGTGGCGGTCTTCGTCTATACCGTCCCCCATGCAGGGCTTCGATATCATCATCATTGGCGCCGGGGCGGCGGGCCTCATGTGCGCGGCGGAAGCGAACAAACGCGGCCGTCGGGTGCTGGTGCTCGATCGCGCCGCGGCCCCCGGTCAAAAAATCCGCATTTCCGGCGGCGGGCGGGCCAACTTCACCAATTTGTACGCATCGCCCGCCAACTACTTGTCCGACAATCCCCGCTTTTGCGTGTCGGCCTTGAAGCGTTACACCCAACACGACTTCGTCGCCTTGGTGGAAAAACACGCCATCGCCTATCACGAACGCGATCACGGTCAGTTGTTCTGCGACGGCTCCGCGCAACAGATCACCGATATGCTGCTCGACGAGGCGCACGGCGCCCGCGTTCAAACGGCGACGGACGTGACGCGCGTATCCCGCCACGAAGACGGGTTTACCGTTGAAACCGACCGCGGAACCTTTGCCGCCGCCGCCCTTGTTATCGCCACCGGGGGGCCATCGATTCCAAAAATGGGGTCGAGCCGCTTCGCCTATGACATCGCCCGGCAGTTCGGTCTCAAGGTGATCGACCCGCGCCCCGGACTGGTCCCGTTGACGTTTGACGCCCAAACTCTCAGCATGCTCGATGGGCTGGCGGGAGTTTCGCTGGACGCCACGGCAGCGCTTGGCAAGACGCGTTTCACCGAGGCGCTGCTGTTCACCCATCGGGGTCTGAGCGGTCCGGTGATTTTGCAGATTTCCTCCTACTGGCGCCATGGCGATACGATCACGGTTGATCTGCTGCTCGGCGTCGATGTGTTCGCGTTCCTGAAAGAGGCCAAGGACAGCCAGCCCCGGAAAGAGGTCCGAACGGTGCTGGCGCAGCTTCTGCCCAAACGCCTGGCGCAAAGGATGGTCGAATGGACCGATAGCGACAGCCGACTGGCGGAAACCTCGGACAAGGTCCTGCGCCGTCTGGCGACACACATCAACGCGTGGCGCGTCACGCCCGACGGTTCGGAAGGCGAGCGCACGGCGGAGGTCACCGTCGGCGGCGTCGACACAAGGGAACTGTCGTCCAAAACCATGGAAGTCCAATCGGTTCCGGGGCTTTATTTCATTGGCGAAGCCGTTGACGTCACCGGCCATCTGGGCGGGTTCAATTTCCAATGGGCGTGGGCGTCCGGGTATGTCTGCGGTCAAGCGGCGTAGTTTTCCGTTCTACTGCCTCTACAGTTTGTCGGGATAGGGGCGTTTCATACCGGGCCGCACGGGAATGCGAAACGCGTTCAACGTCATCGACGCCGTGACGTAAAGGCCAGCCAACCCCACCAGCTCGACCAGCCTCGCTTCGCCCAGCACGTCCAGCGCATCCCCATAAACGTCATCATCGACTTCATAGGCGCGCGTCAATTGGTCGGTGAAATGATAAACGGCGGCTTCATCCGCTTTTTCAAAGACGGGGGTTTCCCGGCGCCGGATCGCTTCGACGACCTCCGGGTCAACGCCCGCCGCCACCGCCGCCGGACCATGCGAGGCGAAGACGATTTCCGCCGACCAGATGCGCCCGACCACGATGGTGGCTAATTCCAGCAACCGGGGCTCCAGCAATCCGTCCTTGCGCAAATATTGTTCCCAGGCGCCCAGTTTCTCGGCGAAGGCCGGGCTGCGTTGCCACGCATGGAACGGTCCGCCCAATGGCGTATCCGCCGGAATGTCCTTGTTGTTGGGACGACCCATGATGGAATCGTAATAGGCTTTTTGTTCCGGCGTCATATCGCCCGGCGTCAGCGGTTTTAATCGTGACATCATCTTCTCCCCCAAAAATTACGGCCAACGGTATTATGGTGCGAAAAATTTCCCTAAATTGTGAGCATTGATTAACATTGGTTAGCATTTCGCGATCAGCGCCGAATCTTGATTTCGCAACATTATTTAGGTATATAATCTTACATCGGGATGGTTTCAAGAGGCGCTGGGGAAATTTAATCCCGTCTTCACGTAAATCATGCCGCCTTCCGCGCTATAGGGCGTATGGACGCTGCCCGCCGGGCTTCGCATCCAGGTTCCTTTTGGATAACGTCCGTGCTCGTCCTCGAAGACGCCATCGAGCACCAGGATTTCCTCGCCCCCTGGATGGGAATGCCGTTGAAACGTCGTGCCGGGCCGCCATTTCACAAGGCCTACATTTTCGCTCCCAAATTGGTGGAGCGGCAAGACGGTGAGCCCGTCCTCCAGACCGGGCAGCCATTCGTCGCGGTTGGAGTCGATGCGAACGGCGTCCTGATCGGCCACGTCCATTTGGCACAGCTTGACGAATATAACGCAGCCTTCCTTGCTGTGCGGTCGGTGTTCCGAACCAACCGGATTGCGGATATACATACCTGGTCCGAAATCCCCGGTTTCGTCGGAGAAGACGCCCTCCAACACCAAGAATTCCTCGCCGCCGACATGGATGTGCGAGTCGAATGCGCTGTTCGGCTCAAAACGAACGATGGTGGTGGCGCGTCCGGACTCCGCGTTTTCGCGCTCCAGCATCCGCCGAAAGACGTTGGGAAGCCGACTTTCCATCCACTCCATTTCGTTCGCATTGACAACGACCCGTTGGTCGAAGTCCATATTGACGCCCGTCTTCATGAAGAAGACTCCTTTCAATCCCACTCTACTCGCGCTCTGTAGACAAACTTTTTAAGGCGAGTGTGCCGCAGATCCCGCAATCCGTCCCCTATAATAAGACGGAAGGCGGGATCACGAACATATTGGTCTGGTGGGGCAACTGATCAAAACGCATGGGAGCCATCCGTTTGGTTGCTCCACTAGGCGCTGGCGCTTGGGCGGCTCGAGACCACCTTACGCCATCGATTCAGATTCGTCAGGCGGTCCGGGATTTCGATTTCGAGAATCCCCCCGAGATACAACCCGCTGAACAACGTGATGTCCGCAATCGAGAACGTCTCGCCGCACATGAACGTGCGTCCCTCCAGATGGTCATCCAGCCGCTGCATAGCGTCATGGTACCGTTTCAGATTCTGTTCGCCCCATTCCTTGTTTTGGTAAGATTCCAGAGATCCCAAGCCGGGCGTGCCGTGATGGAAATAGGTCGCGACGGTGTCATTGAGCGTTTGCTCGACCCGGCGCTGCCACATCTCGATGTCCGCCTTCTCCCTGGGTGTTTCGCCCATTAGCGCTGGTTCGGGTTGCAATTCCTCGAAATAGCGGCAGATCGCAATCGTTTCGCTGATGCAGGCGCCATCGTCGAGTTCCAATGTCGGCACGGCGCCATACGGATTTTTGGCGAGGTAGGCGGGCTCCCTATGTTCGCCCTCGGGAACGTTAATTTGTTCGAATGGAATTCCATTGATCCCCTTTTCCGCTAGAAACATACGGACGCGGAGAGGATTTGGGAACGCCTTGAACTCGTGGATTTTCATCGTTTTCGATCCTTTTATATTCTATCTACTACTTGGTAGTTTGACTACCTATGCATAGATAGATAAAATGAAACCCGCTGTCAACAGGAAACTTTTGTGACCTGCGGAAACACGAAATCCGTGAAACCATGGCAATTACCCGCTAAACGCCTGTTTAGATGAGCGGGAAAGAAAGAACGTACATGAACGACGTCAAGGAACGGCTGATCGAGGCGGCGCAAAGCCTGATTCAGAAACGCGGCTATAACGGATTTAGCTATCGCGATATCGCGGCCCAGATAGGGATTCGGAGCGCCAGCATTCACTACCACTTTCCAACGAAAGCGGATTTGGGAACCGCCGTCGTCGCCCGGTACACGGACTTCGTTCTCGAAAGTCTCCGCGCGGCGGAACAGGACACGGACGACGCCGCTCGGCTCCTGGGGGTATTTTCGCAGCTATTCCGGGACACCATGAGACAGGATCGGCGAATGTGCCTTTGCGGCATGCTTGGCGCCGAGGTGGATTCCCTGCCCGACGCCGTCGCCAACGAGACGAAGCGATTTTTCGAAAGAGTCCTGGAATGGCTAAAGGGTGTATTGAGCCGGGCTGAAAATAGTCACGCCGACAGGGCCGATACCCTGGAAAGCGACGCCGCCGCGTTCCTGGCGACTCTCGAAGGGGCGATGATTGTCGCCAAGGGCGCCGGGAACCCTGAACTTTTCGACAAGATCGTGGTTGTCGCCCTGCAACGATATCAATAGGGTCCCGCCATCAAACATTACAGGACGGGCAGCGCCTCCAGCACGTCTTGAAGGTCCGTGGCGGTGAAGGGCTTTTGCAGGCCGCCATCGGCGCCTATTTTCTTCGCAGCCAAAACGGTGTCCGCCGCCGACATGCCGCCCCAGCCACCGGTCATCGCGATGATCTTGCTGCCGGGAAAGTCCTGCTTCAACCGCTGAATTCCTTCAATACCGCCCATGCCCGGCATGAAGATGTCTGTTACGACGATATGGATTCTGGATCGACTAAAGGTATCCAGGGCAGCTTCGAACGTAGGGCAGACGATCGCATTGTAGCCCTGCTCCAGAAGCATTTGGCTGACCAAATCGGCGAAATGGGGATCGTCATCGACCACCATGACCGTCATATTTCGCGCCATCGCCTAACGCGACCCTGGGTAAATAGAGTGAAACATAACCATCATAAATCCCATTCTTGGCGTGCAGACGTAAAGAAACCGTTATTCAAGTACGCTTTTTATGAATTCATTTAGGGACTGACCCAGACGCGTTAATACGGCGCCGTGCCGATCACCACCGTGCGATGCAGCAAGCGCCGCTCCGCGCTGAATTCGTAATTGGCCGCGGCGTGGCGCTTTTCTGGCGCTTGGCCGCCGACGCCGGTAAGCTGGCGCTCTAACAATTAGAGCCACTGATTTGGGGAGGTTTACGTCATGGGGTTGAACGACGATTGGTTGGCGAGCACGCCAGAGGACATCCTGGAGCCGACGTTGCCGATTTGCGACCCGCATCACCATTTATGGGACTCGGGCATGGCGGCGAGCGCCAATTTCCGCAAGGAACAGGTGGAGCCGCGTTATCTGCTTGATGAGTTGCTGGCGGATTTGCGCAGCGGGCACAACGTCGTGTCCACCGTGTTCATCGAATGCGCGTCGATGTATCGCCAGGACGGCCCGGTTGAAATGCGGCCCGTGGGGGAGACGGAATTCGTCAACGGCGTGGCGGCGATGAGCGCGTCGGGCCTGTACGGCCCCACCCGCGTGGCGGCGGCGATCATCGGGTTCGCGGATCTGATGCTGGGTGATGGGGTCGCCGCCGTGCTGGAAGCCCATATCGGAGCGGGGGGCGGTCGGTTTCGCGGCATCCGCCACGCGGCGTCCTGGGACGCCAGCCCGGATGTGCGCAATTCCCACACCAAACCGTTCCAGCACATGTTGGCGGACGAGACCTTTCGCGCGGGGTTCGCCCGGCTGGCGCCGTTGAACATGAGCTTTGAAGGTTGGTGCTATCACCAGCAAATCCCGGAAATGACAGACCTTGCGCGGTCCTTCCCGGACACGACGATCATCCTGAACCATTTTGGCGGGCCGCTCGGGATTGGCCCGTATGTGGGCAAGCGCGAAGAATATCTGCCGCAATGGAAACGCGACATCGCCGAATTGGCGACGTGCCCAAACGTCGTGGCCAAACTCGGCGGGGTCAACATGCGCACCAACGGATACGATTGGGACAAGCGCGACAAGGCGCCCGGCAGCGAAGAATTGGCGGCGGCCACCCGGGTGTTTTACGATTACTGCATCGAACATTTCGGTCCGGAACGCTGTCTGTTCGAATCAAACTATCCGGTCGACAAGGTGAGCTGCAGCTATCACGTGCTGTGGAATACGTTCAAGCGCATCGCATCGGGCTGTTCGGCGGCGGAAAAAGCGCATTTGTTCCACGACACCGCCACGCGCGTCTACCGGATCAACGCCACATAATTAAAGGGGGATTATCATGGAGCCACGTCCGTATGGGCCGTTCAACTACGTACCCGTCAACCGCCGTCCCAAAATTACCTGGCCCGGCGGGGCGCGGGTTGCGTTGTGGGTCGCGCCGAATATCGAATACTTCGCGCTGGACGAACCGTTGCCGGGCGACGCCCATGAACGCCCCGGCGCGAGCGCGCATACGCCCATGGTGCGCGAATGGGGCGCGCGCGACTATGGCAACCGGGTCGGCGTCTTCCGCATCATGGAGGTGCTGGAACGATATGGCATTCGCGCCACGGTGTCGC
>JABJJH010000387.1 GCA_018660965.1 Rhodospirillaceae bacterium
CAACCCTGCCGTGATCGCGGATAATGTCGGCGATAATGTCGGCGACTGCGCGGGCATGGCGGCTGATTTGTTCGAAACCTATGTCGTTTCCATGGTCGCCACGATGGTGCTGGGCATCATCTTCTTCACCGGAGAGCAGGCCGCCAGCTTTATCCTGTATCCGCTGGTGATTGGCGCGGTGTGCATCATCACCTCGGTCATCTCGACGTTCTTCGTGAAGCTTGGCGCCAGCAACAACATCATGGGCGCGTTGTATAAAGGCTTCATCGTGTGCGCGGTATTGTCGGCGATTGCGCTGTATCCGACGACGGATTATGTCATCGGGTTGGCGACGCAATACAATGTTATGGGCAAGACCTTCACCGGGATGAGCCTGTTCTACTGCGGCTTGATCGGGCTGGTGGTCACGGGGTTGATTATTTGGGTGACCGAATACTACACCTCCACCGAATATCGTCCGGTTCGCTCCATCGCGTTGTCGTCCGAAACCGGTCATGGCACGAACGTCATTCAGGGCCTCGCGATTTCACTTGAAGCGACGGCCGTGCCGGCGCTGATCATTTGCGCCGCGATTGTGTCGACGTTCATGTTGGCTGGCCTTATCGGCATCGCCATCGCAGTGACGGCGATGCTGGCGGTGGCGGGCATGGTTGTCGCGCTCGACGCCTACGGCCCGGTGACGGATAACGCCGGCGGCATTGCGGAAATGGCGGAAATGGACGAAGACGTCCGGAAAACGACCGATGCGCTGGACGCTGTCGGCAACACCACGAAGGCCGTGACCAAGGGTTACGCCATCGGGTCGGCCGGTCTGGGCGCCCTGGTGCTGTTCGGGGCCTATACGCAGGATCTGGAGTTCTTCATTAAAAACGCCAGTGGCGACCAGTTCGCGTATTTCCAGGGCGTCACGCTGGACTTCTCCCTGTCCAATCCGTTCGTGGTGGTTGGCCTGTTTCTCGGCGGATTATTGCCGTACCTGTTCGGCGCCATGGGCATGACCGCCGTTGGTCGCGCCGCCGGTTCGGTGGTGCTCGAGGTGCGTCGGCAATTCCGGGATATTCCCGGGATCATGGAAGGAACGGGGAAGCCGGAATACGGCACATGCGTTGACCTGCTGACCCGCGCCGCGATCAAGGAAATGATTGTGCCGTCGCTGATGCCGGTGCTGGCGCCGCTCGTGGTGTTTGGCGTGGTGTTGCTCATCGCCGACAAATCGGCGGCGTTCGCAGCCCTTGGCGCCATGTTGCTGGGCGTGATCGTGACCGGGTTGTTCCTGGCGATTTCCATGACCGCCGGTGGCGGCGCCTGGGACAACGCCAAGAAATACATCGAGGACGGACATCACGGTGGCAAGGGCTCCGATGCGCACAAGGCCGCAGTGACCGGCGACACGGTTGGCGATCCGTACAAGGACACGGCCGGACCGGCGGTGAACCCGATGATCAAGATCACCAACATTGTCGCGTTGCTGCTGTTGGCGGCGCTGGCGCACTAAGAATTGGTGGTTGTTAACTGTTAACGCGTCCGGGGTGACCCGGGCGCGTTATTCGGTTTTGAGGGCTATTTGCCGAAGCGACCGAGATTGCCGAGTAACTGGTCGATGATCGAAAATTCCTTGCCCACCGTCGGCGTGGTTCGCTCGACGATTTCGACCTGCCGTTGGTCGTCCTTGTTGTAACGATGAATGGCTTCGACCACGTTTTTGTCGTTGAAGTAAACCGCGACGACCTGCTGATCGACGGTTTCCGCATCGAAGAAGGCTATTTTTTCGGTTTTGCGGCTAATGTAGTACCAGACTTTGTCGTCGAAAGTGCCGATTGTCGAGGGTGTCCCGAGGAGACGGGCGACCTGGTCCCGGTTGTGGGTTCCGATTTCGACCTTCGACAGGGCTTCTTTCCGGGGCAGGTTGCCGCGAACGTCGACACGCGGCGCGCAAGCGGACAGTGCGAGAGATGCGATAACGAGGCTCGAAAGCGCCGTGATTTTGATCAAGCCGGGTGTGCGCATTTTAAGTCGGTTTCCCTGGTTGTCTGAGTGTTGCCTGGGTGCTGCTGTCTCGATTGGCGTCTCCTGGGCGTTTTTGCCCGGGCGTTTGTATTATATAAGGGTATCGTGAGCGTTATGCGAGTGTTTGCATGGGCGCCGCGAATGCGGAACGTCGGCAGGGCGTTCCGCATGGTCTGATTGAAGGGAACGGGACCGATGGGTTGGTCATTGAAGCGGCTGTTTCGACCGTCCGCGCAGGACGCCGCCGCGCGGCGGTTATACAATGCGACCGTTGCTCAGGCGCGGACCGTCGCGTTTTATGAGCTATGGTCGGTTCCCGACACGGTGACGGGGCGATTCGATATGATTTCGCTGCACGGTTATCTGATCATGCGCCGCCTGATGGCGGAACCGTCGGCGAAAGCCTTCTCGGAAGCCTATTGCGGTATGATATTTACCGATATGGATCGTAATTTGCGCGAAATGGGCGTCGGTGACCTTAGTGTCGGCAAAAAGGTCAAAAAGCTTGCCGAAGGATTTTACGGACGCGCCACGGCCTATGAGTCGGCGATGAATGACGGACCGGAACCGATGACGGTCGTGTTGCGCCGGAATATATATGGTGGTGAGGATCCGGGGGATTCCGCGCTGTCCGCGATGTCCGCCTATGTCCGGGCGAGCGCCGATTCGCTCGCCAGGCAAGCGTTGGCGGATATTATGGAGGGCGTGGTGCGGTTCGAATCGCCGCCCGGCCCAGACGGTGCAGACGCCGAATTGGATCAATCCAAATTGGATCAACCCAAATTGGATCAACAAGGCGGTGCAGGTGGATGACGGATAAGGAACTGGAATTTTCACGTGTGTTTGACACCGCGACGGTCGGCCGTGAGGCCAGGGCCGTGGAACTGACGGCCAGCGCGGCGGAATGCGCGGCGCTGGCGCGCCGGTTGGACCTTGAAGCCGTCAAGGCGCTTTCCGCCTCTCTGCGCGTCGCACGGGTGGGTAAGGGGCCTTTGTTTCGGGTGACCGGCGCTTTGGTCGCCGATGTCGTGCAGCGGTGCGTGGCCTCCCTGGAGCCCATAGAGGCGCATATCGAGGAATCGGTTGATTTTCGCTATGGTCCGGGGGAAAATTCCGCTTCCAAGCGCGACTTGGACATCGAATTCGACGATCAGGATCCGCCCGAGCCCATGGATGGTGATTTGATCGAGCTTGGCGAGCCGGTGGCGCAGTTTTTTTCGCTTGCGCTGGACCCTTATCCCCAACTGCCCGACTTGGATAAGGAAGGCTGGTCCCCTGAAGAATCAGCAGGGGCGGCGGCCGCGCCAGGCGATGATCCCAGCCGGGAAAACCCCTTCAAAGTTCTGGCGGCTTTGAAGACTCGGCGAGAATAGCCTATGCTTGCTGTTTCATCGATTTCTGTATATGTAACCCGACCATTTTGTGTTTCCCTAACCTTGAAAGTTTGAATTCATGGCTGTCCCCAAAAAGAAAATTTCGAAGTCGCGTCGGAACATGCGACGTGCGCATGACGCATTGACCACGGTGTCGTCCACGGAATGTATGAATTGCGGCGAATTGAAGCTGCCGCATCACGTTTGCGCCGCTTGCGGCCATTATGACGGACGTGAAGTCATGGAAGCATCGGCGGTATAACGCTTTTGTCACTGAAATGGCGTGCAAACCGTGACGGATAACCTGGTTATCTCACTTGACTGCATGGGGGGGGATCGTGCGCCGCAAATCGTGGTGGACGGCGCCGCGTTGGCGCGTGAGCGTTATCCCGAAGTGCGGTTCTTGATGTATGGCGATAAGCAACAGGTGGCGCCGTTATTGGAAGCGCATCCCGGGCTTACCGAGATCACGACGATACACCATACGGAAAGTGTGATCCTGAACGAGGATAAACCCTCGACGGCGTTGCGGTCCGGGCGCGATTCGAGCATGCGGCTGGCGATTGACGCGGTGCGTGACGGCCACGCGGCGGCGGTGGTGTCCGCGGGCAACACCGGCGCGTTGATGGCGATGGCTAAATTCGTGCTGAAAACGCTGCCGGGCATTAGCCGTCCGGCGATCGCGGCTATACTGCCCACCGCGCGTGGCGAAACCGCGATGCTCGACCTTGGCGCCAATATTCAGTGCGACGCGGAAAACCTCGTGC
>JABJJH010000051.1 GCA_018660965.1 Rhodospirillaceae bacterium
TCTATGATCATATCGATGGTCGCCCGAACCGAAGGGACGACCATCGATATGATCATAGACCGCCTTTGCGAACCACTGCGATAACGTGCGCATGATGACCCAACACTGCATTATTTATGGACAATTGGCGCAGGGACCAAGATGAGTGACGACCCGGCGCTGGACATAAAGATCCATGCCGAAACCGTCGCCGCCGACCTGCCGGCATTGCTGATCAACGCGGAACGGGTCGCCACGACGGTGTCGCAAGGCGTACATGGCCGACGTCGGGTCGGTCAGGGGGAAACCTTCTGGCAATTCCGTCGTTATGAAACGGGTGATTCCGCCGCCGCCATCGATTGGCGTCAATCGGCGAAGTCCCGGCGGCTATATGTACGCGAATCGGAATGGGAAGCGGCCCAAACCACCTGGCTGTGGCGCGATGCGTCGCCGTCCATGAATTACGCCTCCACGCCCGACCTTCCCACCAAGGCGTCCCGCGCCGCGCTTTTGCTGTTGGCCACCGCGTATCTGTTGATGCGGGCCGGGGAACGCTTCACGCTGTTGGGAAGCGGCGTGTCGGCGCGGTCCGGTCGAGGGGCCTATGACCGACTGGCGGAATCGTTGCTGGAACAACAGAGCGCGGACGACAGTTTTCCGGCGTTCGAACCGTTGCCGCGTTACGCGCAAATGCTAATCTTCAGCGATTGCCTGTCGCCCGTGGAAGACATTCGCGATGCGGTCGGACGATTCGCCGCGCGCGGCGCCGCCGGCCATGTCGTGCAAATACTCGATCCGGCGGAAGAATCGCTGCCGTTCGCCGGGCGGGTTCGATTTGAAGGCATGGAAGAGGAAGGGCAACATCTGCTGGGGCGCGCCGAATCGGCGCGGGGCGCCTATCGAAACCGGTTGGCCAGTCATCGCGACACCTTACGCGACATCAGCCGCCGCGCCGGTTGGGGTTTCCTGACGCATCGAACCGATCATTCGCCCGAATCGGTGCTGTTGGCGCTTTACGCGGCGCTTTCACCGCAAACCGGACACCGTTAGCCATGTTGAACCTTGGCGTATTAGGCTTTACGTCGCCCTGGATTCTGGGGGCGCTTTTAACCCTGCCGGTTCTCTGGTGGCTTTTGCGCATCACGCCGCCCGCGGCCAAACTGATACGATTTCCCGCAATCCGGCTTTTGATTGGGGTCCGCGTCCCCGATGAAACACCGGCCACATCGCCATTATGGCTGGTACTTCTGCGCCTGTTCGCCGCCGCCTTGCTGATCGTGGCGCTGGCGCATCCGCTGTTGGCCCCCAACAAGGCGCTGACCGGGCAGGGTCCCCTGGTCCTGATCATCGACGACGGGTGGGCGTCCGCGCGCGACTGGCCCGCGCGTCAGGACGCCTTGCGCCAATTTATCGATCAGGCGGATCGTGAAAACCGCGCCGTTATCCTGGTTCCCACCGCGCCGCGCGTGGATGGACGACCACCGGCGGCGAGCGGTCAATTGCGGCCTTCCGAAGCGCGCATAATCGCCGCCGCCATTACGCCGAAGCCCTGGCCGACCAATCGCGCCTTAGCGTTAACGGCTATTCAGGGCCTGGGCTTCCAGGGGCCCGTGTCCACAATATGGCTGAACGATGGATTGGGCGATGGGGCCGCCGCCCCGCTTGCCGAAACGATGCAACGACGCGGCAATCTTCGCATTCTGACCCCGGACGCCAACGAACTTCCCCTGCTGTTGCGAACGCCGGACAGCAAGGGGTCCAAGCTTACGATCACGGTCAGCCGCGCGGTCACGGACGGCGCGACCCCATCAACCCTGCGCATCCTTGCCGCAGATGGGCGTCTGCTGGCGCTGGAATCGGTGTCCTTTCCGGCTGGGGACCTCGAAACGACGATCACGATCGACCTGCCCCTGGAATTACGCAACGAAATCGCACGATTTGAATTGGAGAACCAATCGACCGCCGCCAGCGTGATTTTAACGGACGAGCGTTGGCGGCGACGGCCGGTCGGCCTCGTTTCGGCGCAACGCACGGACAACAACCCATCACTGTTATCGGAAACGTATTACCTTGAACGCGGCCTGGCGCCCTTCAACGAGGTGACGACGGGCACGCTGGAAACCTTGCTGCAGCTGCCTCTTGCGGTCATCGCCATCCCCGATGGCGCGACAATCGACGCCGCGCGGGCGAAACAACTTAGAGGCTGGGCGATGAAGGGAGGCATGGTGCTTCGCTTCGCGGGTCCCCGTCTCGCCCAAAACAAAACCGACAATCTGTCGCCCACGGCGCTGCGCCGTGGCGGGCGAACGCTCGGCGGCGCCATGCTGTGGACAAAACCCGCCCAGCTGGCCCCGTTTGAACCGGACA
>JABJJH010000050.1 GCA_018660965.1 Rhodospirillaceae bacterium
ACATGCACATCGTTTTCCGTGGCTTGCATGGCGGCTTCCTCGGGCGTCTGGAACAATGGTCCGATATCAACGTCAAAGCCGATATCCGCAAACGCGGTCGCGATGATCTTCGCGCCGCGATCATGACCATCCTGACCCAATTTCACGACGATCATTCGCGGGCGCCTACCTTCCGCTTCAGCGAATGCGTCAACCTCGCGCTTGATTTCGTCGAACCCTTCGTCCCCATCATAAGCCGAGCCATAGACGCCGGAAATCGACCGTATCTCCGCCGTATGCCGCGTGTAGACTTTCTCCAGCGCATCCGAAATTTCACCGCCGCTGGCGCGCGCCCTCGCCGCGTCAACCGAAAGCGCCAATAGATTACCCGTCCCTGTCCGCGCCGCCTCGCTCAACGCGTCGAGCGTCTTTTGACATGCAGCTTCGTCCCGAGACTGGCGAACCTCTTCAAGCCGCTTTATCTGCGCCGCGCGAATGACGGCATTGTCGTTATCGAAGATATCAACCGCATCCCTGGTTTCCGGTTGGTACTTGTTGACGCCGACGATGACTTCCTCACCACGGTCGATCAGCGCCTGGCGCCGCGCCGCCGATTCCTCGATCCGTAATTTTGGAATGCCTGCGGCGACCGCTTTGGTCATGCCGCCCAATTCCTCGACTTCGTCGATCAACGCCATCGCTTCAGCGGCGATGCTAGCCGTCAAACTCTCAACGTAATAACTGCCCGCCAACGGATCGATAACATTCGTGATTCCAGTTTCTTCCTGCAAAATAAGCTGTGTGTTTCGCGCAATCCGGGCGGAAAACTCGCTTGGCAACGCCAACGCTTCATCGAACGCGTTGGTGTGCAGGGATTGCGTGCCCCCCAGCCCGGCGGCCATGGCCTCGATGGTGGTGCGGACAATGTTGTTGTAGGGGTCCTGTTCGGTCAGGGACACGCCGGAGGTCTGACAATGCGTGCGGAGCATCAAGGATTTAGGGTCTTCCGGCGCAAACAAATCCTGCACCAAGGTAGACCACAGCAGGCGCGCGGCGCGCAGCTTGGCCACTTCCATGAAGAAATTCATGCCAATGCAGAAGAAGAACGAAAGACGCGGCGCGAAATCGTCGATCTTCAATCCCTTGGACAGGGCCGAACGGACATATTCCACGCCATCGGCGATAGTGTAGGCCAGTTCCTGAACGCAGGTCGCGCCGGCTTCCTGCATATGATAGCCGGAGATTGAAATCGAATTGAACCGAGGCATGTTTTTCGCGGTGTATTCGATGATGTCGGCGACAATCCGCATCGAAGGTTCGGGCGGGTAGATGTAAGTGTTGCGGACCATGAATTCCTTCAGAACATCATTCTGAATGGTGCCGCTTAGTTGCGCCAACGGTACGCCCTGTTCTTCCCCCGCGACGATAAAGCTGGCGAGAACTGGCAACACCGCGCCGTTCATCGTCATGGACACCGACATCTTGTCCAACGGAATACCGTCGAACAGAATTTTCATGTCCTCTACGCTGTCGATGGCGACGCCCGCCTTGCCGACATCGCCGACCACGCGCGGGTGGTCGCTGTCATAGCCACGGTGGGTCGCCAAATCGAAGGCGATGGACAATCCCATTTGCCCCGCCGCGAGGTTCTTACGATAGAACGCGTTCGATTCTTCCGCCGTCGAAAATCCGGAATATTGCCGAACGGTCCAGGGTCGCGCCGCATACATCGTCGCGCGTGGCCCACGGACGAAAGGCGCCATGCCGGGCAGCGTATTTAAATGCTCCAGCCCCTCAAGGTCGGCGGCGGTATAGACCGGCTTCGCCTTGATGCCTTCCAGCGTCATCCAATCGAGCGACTCCAACGAGCGACCGCGCAGTTCCCGCGCCGCCAGTTCCTCCCAATCCGAGAGTGAACCCTTTGGAAAATCAGCCATTCGACCATACCTCTTTCAACACAAGGGTATCTTATATCGGGCCTTGGGGCGCGCTGTCCATCGCGAGGCGATGGCGTGGACCGGAGCGTTAGTCCGTGAACCCGAACCAAGGACGCAGTTTCACACCGATCCATGTCCCGGCCAACGCCGAGAAAATCCACAGCCAGCCGTGCAAACTTGTCGATGCGACGCCGGAAAAAAACGCGCCTATATTGCATCCATAGGCGATGCGAGCGCCGTATCCCATCATTAAACCGCCTAAAATGGCCGCGAACAGTGAAGAAACCGGTATTCGAAACTCGGGCCTATATCGCCCCGCCAGCCCGGCGGCGGACAATGCGCCCAGTATAATACCAACATCCATGACCGACGTTTCGTCAATCAGGATACTGTTTTTCAGCGCGTGTTCGGTAAACCCGCCGGTCCAGAACCAAACCCCCGACGGGTCCCATCCAACCAGCTGAGCCGTTTTCGCGCCCCACAACGTGAACGCCCAGGTAATACTCCACGGATGCCCCGACAGGACAAGCGTCAGCCAATTCAACAGCGCCAGCCCCAACGCGCCCCATAACAGCGGCCATCCACCTGTGAAGAAGCGCCGCCATGTCGGCGTTGGCGATGATGGCGAGGCCGCGTTCGA
>JABJJH010000049.1 GCA_018660965.1 Rhodospirillaceae bacterium
ACCGGGATTCCGCGTAACGCCGACACCCCCCGATTTAACCCCGTCTTACTCTAAACCCCACCTCACTCTAACCGCGAACCGTAACGTGCGGCGCGCCCGCCGCCATGGCGCCGATAATTGTGGCGTGGCCATACCCCTGCTCGTGGAACAAATTGACGATGTCCGCCGCGTGTTCGGGCGCGCAAGACACCATCAGCCCGCCGGAGGTTTGCGGATCGCTCAGCAAATTCCGTTTCCACTGGTCCATGTCGTCGGGCACCGTGACGTCGGCGCCGAAGCTGTCCCAGTTGCGGTTTGCCGCGCCCGTGTTGTAGCCCTTTTGGGCGTAGTCCAGCGCGTGTGGCAGAATGGGCAGTTTGTCCCAGTCCAGCGTGGCGGTCAGGCCCGCGCCTTCGCACAATTCGTACAAATGACCGACCAGCCCGAACCCGGTGACATCGGTGACCGCGTTGACCTCGGTCATCTCCGCCAAATCCGCGCCGATTGAATTCAGCTTCGTCGTGGTGTCGACCATTTCCACATAGCCCTCGGCGCTGAGTTCGTCCTTGTTCATCGCCGCGCCCAGAATGCCGACGCCCAACCCCTTGCCCAGGATCAGCACGTCGCCCGCCTTGGCGTCGGAATTGCGTTTGATCTTGTCGGGGTGCACCAGACCGACCACCGCCAGGCCGTAGATGGGTTCCGGCGCGTCGATGGTGTGGCCGCCCGCGATGGGCACGCCGGCGTCCGCGCACGCGCTGGCGCCGCCCGCCAGGACCTGCTGAATCTGGTCCTGGGACATGCCGTTCACGGGGAACCCCGCAATGGCCAGCGCCATGATTGGCTTGCCGCCGACCGCATAGACATCGGACAGCGCATTGGTGGCCGCGATGCGCCCGTAATCGAACGGATCATCGACGATGGGCATGAAGAAATCCGTGGTCGCGATCACGCCCTGTTCGTCGTTCACCTTGTACACGGCGGCGTCGTCGCCGGTCTCGTACCCGACAAGAAGCGCCGGGTTGGCGGCGGCGGCGGGTAGTTTCGACAGCATTTCCTTAAGCACCGACGGTGCTACCTTGCAGCCTCAACCACCCCCGTGGGAGAGCTCGGTCAGCCGTTTGACCTCAGCGTCCATGATGGACTCCTTTTGTTGGTTCCTTAAGTTGCGCGCAGCCTACCGCGCCGCGTTTGCCTTCGCCAGTTTTTCCCGATCAAATCCCCGTTCAATTCCCCGATCAAATTAACGTCAATGCTAACCCGACGCCCCTTATTCGATATGCATGCGTATGCATCGGTATACATTTTGCGGAATTGCGCGGCGCA
This sequence comes from Rhodospirillaceae bacterium, assembly GCA_018660965.1. Lineage (GTDB taxonomy): Bacteria > Pseudomonadota > Alphaproteobacteria > UBA8366 > JABJJH01. Next base: position 1,306 of record JABJJH010000049.1, read on the forward strand.
CCCGCACAAACCTATAATAGGTATATAGTCTCTATTGAGCGCGTTTCAAGGGCGGCCGAGTCTTTATTTCTGTGCGTGATGGTTGCGAGCGGCAGGTGGGTTCGGCCATGGGACCCAAAAAACACAATAATCCAAGGTATCCGGTAGAAACTGTCTTCAAGACAGGGCGGCAGAACCTAGGTATAGGGCGCGCATGTCCGGTATCCGAGGTGACTCGGACGTGATGCGACCACAGTCGCGACGCGTAAAAATGGCCATGAACCGACATTCGGTCCGGTCCCATTGCTCGCAGATTTACCCAGGCCGTGCAGCTATACTCACATCATGCGTGAATAAGTCCAACGCAGACTGGCGGCTATGCGTCTTTGATTACGGCTTTTACCGCTGTTAGTAGTTTCGGAGTTAGTTCGATATCTGAGTGGACTTCGGCAGCATGTGCCCCGATGTTCGCCATTACTTCATCTTCGGTTTCACCGCTTGTTGCCCAATCACAGTCAACCCCAACATCCCTGCAGGTATATGTTTTTGTCATAATGTTCTCTCCAACTATCAGTTTTTAAACAAACGAACCAATGACGGATATGTCTCGCACGCCGCCTAAGACCGCACAACTGCAGTGTCCTTTAGCCCATCTGACCGCAGTCTATTTGTCTCAAACAACTACCATCGGATCATGGATTTAGAAGGGCGGCATTGATGAAGATCAATCAATACGCAACGTTAATCGCCAATGTCCGCTTTGGGTCTTGGTTGTGTAAAAACACTCGGGCAAACCGGGTCGCGCCGGTTTTGTTAGAGAACTCGCGTGGGATCAATCGACGACGTGATTTCGAGGCCATTTTGGCTTTCAAGCGGTGTTTTGCGGTTATGAGGGCGC
>JABJJH010000566.1 GCA_018660965.1 Rhodospirillaceae bacterium
ATGACCGGGTGGCGCCTTGGGTTCGCGGGGGGGCCGCCGGAAATCATCGCCAACATGTCCAAGATGCAATCGCAAAGCACGTCGGGCGTCAGCGCCGTGGCGCAGGCCGCGGCGATCGCGGCGTTGGAAGGCCCACAGGACTTCATCAAGGACAGGACGGCCAATCTGCAATATCGCCGCGATATATTGTTCGAGAAACTGAACGCGGCGCAGGGACTGCAATGCGCCCTGCCTGAAGGCGCCATGTATATTTTTTGTTCCTGCGCGGGCAATATCGGTAAGACGACGCCGGACGGCAAGGTCATCGAAAACGATACCGATTTTACGATGTACCTGCTGGATTCGGTCGGCGTCGCCGTCGTCCAGGGGGTGGCGTATGGGCTGTCACCCTATTTTCGCGCCAGCTTCGTCGCGCCGGAAGAAGATTTGGTGCGCGGCGGCGATCTGGTTCAACAGGCTTGCGCCGCGCTTCGCGAAGGCGGCTAATCCGGAAAATTGAAGGTGTTGCCGGGTTCGTCCCACCAGGTGATGGGCTCGCGTAGCCGGTCGGCCATCGCGAACACGCCCGGTACGCCTCGATACAAGAACGCCAATTGCGTCTCGTTTAACGAAAGTCCGGCGCGTTTCGCCATGCCTGCAGCGAACGTTTGCGAAGCTGCGTCCAACGTGACTTCCGGGGTCGGCGGCGCATACGGGTCTGGTCGTTCCGGGGTGAGGCCGGGTTGAAGGTCCGGACGGCGGTCGCGGAACGGCGTCGCCTTTTCGTAGGCGTCGGCGGCGCGCAATACCGTGGTTTCATCGAAGGGGCGCCCCACGAATTGCAGGGAGAGCGGCAACCCGCTTTGGGAGAAGCCATTACACTGCGCCAGCGCCGGTCCGCCCGTGACGTCGAAGGGCGTGGCGATGTTGGATCCCTTCCAGAAAGAGCTCGTGTTGTGCGCGTCAAGCCGGGGCGCCGGACCATATGGCCCCGCCGTCAAAAGAACGTCATGCTTGGCGTAAATGGGTTCCATCCTGGCGACATGCAGACGGCGGCGGCGCTGCGCTTCGACATAATCCGGGCCGCTGAACAGGCAGGCGGGCAGAACGCGGGCCAGGAAATCGCCGCCGAAATCACCCGGTTGCGCCATCAACGCCTTCCGGTGAACGGAAAACAGTTCCGATTCGGCGATTGTCACCTTCGTGTCGTAATAGGCCTGCATCGGTTCCATCCGCACGTCCTCACAGACCGCGCCCAAACCGCGCAGCACCTCGATGGACGCGTCCATGGCGGTGCGGACTTCGTCATTGGCGGGGTGGTCTTCTTCCCAGAAATGGCGCACCACGCCGATTTTCAACCCGCGTATGTCGCCGGTCAGGGCGGCGCGGTAGTTCGGGATATCAACGCTGGCGCTGGCCGGGTCCTTGGGGTCGTGACCGGCGAGCGCCTGTAGCATGATGGCGGCGTCCTCGACGGTCCAGGTCATCGGGCCGCAATGGTCGAACGTGTATGAATTCGGCATGACGCCGTAACGGCTGACCAGCCCATAGGTCGGCTTCAATCCCACGATGCCGCACAGCGCGGCGGGGTTTCGAATCGACCCGCCGGTGTCCGACCCCATCGCGCCGAACAGAAAACCGGCGGCGACGGCCGCGCCGGAACCGCTGCTCGACCCGCCGGTTTGGTGGTCTCGGTTCCACGGGTTACGAGCGGGTGGCCAGGGCAGGTCGAAGGAGGGGCCGCCATGGGCGAATTCATGGGTGGACAATTTGCCCATCAAAACCCCGCCAGCGCTGCGCAGCCGCGCCGTCGTGGTCGCGTCCTCGTCGGGCACATGATCCATGGCGGTGCGCGAGTGGCCCGACGTCAACACGCCCGCGCTGTTGTAGATGTCTTTCAGCCCGAACGGTATGCCGTGCAGCGGTCCCAGGTATCGAGCGGCGGTTACTTCGTCCGTGGCGTGGCGGGCGGCGGCCAGGGCCTGTTCGCCCAACAATGTGACGAAGGCGTCGAGTTGCGGGTTAATCGCTTCGATTCGTGACAGCAGTGTCTCGACAAGCTCCAGGGGCGAAAGTGATTTCGCCTCGATTTGTCGCGCCGCCTCCGCGATTGTTAAAAAATGTAAATCCATGCTGTCCCCCTGCCGCTAAAATTGAGGGCGCATGCTGACATTTGAAATGGTGAATTGAAAGGCCGCTTAAGGTGAGTTCCGGAGAAATCCGATGGCGTCGTTAAGCTGGCTCATCCGGCGGTGATCGCCGTAGGGGCTGTCCGGGTGATGGATGGATGCGAGCATGCGGTATTTCGCGTTGATGGCTGATCGGCTCGGGGCTTCTTTTGGCGCGAAACCCAGCACGTAATGCGCTTCCGCACGATTGCGGACGCCTTGCTCCAAAGGGGTGAAGGCAAGCGCGCTGTTGACCGCGCGAAGCCGTTCGATCTCCTCCGCCAATTGGGACTGACGTTGTTTCGCGGAAGGTTTGTCGCTGGCTTCGATCATCAGAGTCTGTTCGCCGCTATCCATCGCCAGCGCCAGATTGAGCGCGCGGCGAATATTTTCGATTGGGTGTCCGGCGGGCAGGCGGACTTGCAGGCGAGGCTTTCGGCGCCACGGTTTTCCCGCGCTCGGCCCGGATTTCAGGATGATGGTTTCGCGGTCATTCGCCGCTGGTTCGCCGGGGTCCGGCGTCGCCGCGATTGCCGCTTCCGGCAGTATCAGCATAACGGACCGGGCGATGTCGCCTACATTGACGTTACGCGACGCGGCTAGCGCCATGACGGCGTCGCGAAAGGCGGCGGCGCAGGGAACGGCGTATGATTTCTTGCGCTCAGTCATTCAGGCGTATGGGAAAAGGTCGATGGATTTAAGTCGACCGTAAAAAGAACCGACTCGCGCGCCTTAGTCAACTGCAATTGCAGTTAAGATTGGCTTCAGTCGCAGTTGAGATTCAGGGGCGCCGATTATCCGCGCAAGATTCCGCCGGTTTGTTTCTCTACCGTTACAATAATCTGGGCGGAAATGTTTTCGATGGTCTCGTCGGTCATCGTGCCGTCCACCGGTTGGAGCGTTACCGACAGCGCGATGGATTTCTTGCCGTCGCCTAAATTGGCCCCGGCGTAGACGTCGAAAATGGACACATCGGAAATCAGTTTCTTTTCCGCCGCGCGAACGGCGCTTATCACCTTCGCGGAAGACACCGACTCGTCGAGAACGAACGCGAAGTCGCGTCGCACCGGTTGAAACGGTGACGAAACGAGGGCAGGGCGTGTTTTTCCCTGTTTTTTCCGTGCCTTGGGGATGGCGTCGAAAAACACCTCGAACGCGACGATGGGCCCGTCGACATCCATGGTTTTCAGGATTTTAGGGTGAATCTCACCAAAATTGGCCAACACCGCCGGACCCAGACGTAAGACCCCGGACCGACCGGGATGATACCAATCGGGCGCATCCGGGGTCGCTTGAAGGTTATTCACCGGCGCGCCCGCAGCTTTCAGGATCGCCATGGAATCGGCCTTTGCGTCAAAAACATCCCAGGCGCGCGCCGGTGTCGACCAATGTCGGTCGCCGGTGTCGCCCGCTCGCACGCCCGCCGCCACGGTGCGTTGGCCCGTCGGCGTGTCGTCTTGATAGTCCGCGCCCACTTCGAACAGGCAAGCGTTGGAATTGCCACGATCCGCGTTACGTCCCACGGCGGCGATGAGGTTCGGCATGATGGAGGGCCGCATGGTGTCCAGGTCGGCGCTGATTGGATTGGCCAGACGCAGCGCATCCGCACCGCCGCCAAACAACGTCGCCAGGGCGTTCGTCGTGAATGACCAGGTGACCGCTTCCAACATACCGCGCGACGCCAGAACCTTGCGCGCGAACGAGACGCGGCGCTGTGGCGGGGTTAGCGCCGGTTGGGACAACGGCGTTTCCCGGATCAACGGAACAGCGGGGATGTTGTCGAAGCCGCTGATGCGCAGCGCTTCCTCGACAAGGCAGGCTTCGCCTTCAACATCGAATCGCCAGGACGGGGGCGTCGCCATGATCCGGTCGTCGTTGATGGTTGTTTCGAACCCGAGCGCGTCCAGAATGCGGCGCGCCTCGGCGATGTCCATATCCATGCCGCCAAGCGTTGATATCCGCGTGGGGTCGAGCGCAATGGGTTGATGCGGCGGCGGCGTTTCTCCCGCAATGGACAGTTCGCTGGCTTCACCGCCGCACAAGTCCAAAATTAGCTTAGTCGCGACATCGGCGCCCCATAGCACGGAAGCCGGATCAACGCCGCGTTCGAACCGATATCGCGCGTCGGATTCGATGGCCAGTTTGCGGCCGGTCGCCGCCGTGCGGATTGGGTCGAAGAGCGCGGCTTCAAGAAATACTGACGTCGTGTCTTCGGTGCAACCGGTGCTTTCCCCGCCCATGATCCCACCAATGGCTTGTGCGCCGGCGCCGTCGCCAATGACAGTCATCTGGTCATCCAGCGTGTAGGTTTTGCCGTCGAGCGCCGCGATCTTTTCGCCCGCTTCGGCAAAGCGCATGGTCAGGGCGCCGCCGGACAATTTGTCGATGTCGAAGACGTGCAGGGGGCGTCCCAGATCAAAGGTGACGTAGTTCGTGATGTCCACCAGCGCTGAAATGGGCCGTAGGCCGATGGCGCGCAGACGATCTTGCAGCCATTGCGGGCTGGGGCCGTTCTTGACGTTCCGGAAAGCCCGGCCAACGACCATGGGACATGCGTCGCCGTTGTCGCCAAGGGCGCGAACCCACTGGATCGGCGAGTCGAAGGCCGCGGGCGTTTCCACGTATGGCCACGGCTTGAGCGTCCCAATTCCGGTTGCGGACAGATCGCGCGCAATGCCTCGAATGCCCGCGCAATCGGCCCGGTCGGGGGTCAGGGCGATTTCGATGACGGGATCATCCAGGCCCATCAACGATACGTAGGATTGTCCCGTTGCCGTGTCTTCGGGCAGATCAATGATGCCGTCGTGTTCGTCGGACAGGCCCATTTCCCGTTCGGAACAGAGCATGCCGCTGGACTCCACGCCGCGAATCTTGGTTTTTTTCAAATCCATCCCGGTTCCCGGCACATGGGTTCCGGCGGGCGCGAAAACGCCTTTCATGCCCTGACGCGCATTTGGCGCGCCGCAGACGACCTGGGTTTGCTCTGCGCCGGTATCGACGACACACACGCGAAGCCGGTCGGCGTCGGGATGGGGCTCGCAGGACACCACATGCCCGACGACGAACGTCTCATAGCCCTTGGCGCGGTCCTCGATTCCCTCGACTTCCAGACCAATGCTGGTCAACTTCTCGTCGATCACCGAAAGCGGCGCGTCGGTGTCGAGGTGATCTTTAAGCCAGTTCAGCGTGAACTTCATCTCGGGCGCCGTTTCATTTCTATCAAAAGGTTTTGTTTAAAGGGGTGGCTAATCTTAAGGGGTCAGGCCGCGCAGCAGGGTTGCGACTTCCAACGGCGCAAAACCGTAATGGCGCAGCCACCGCATATCGGCGTCGAAAAACGTTCGCAGGTCGGGCATGCCGTATTTCAACATCGCAATGCGTTCAATCCCCATGCCGAAGGCGAAGCCCTGATATTCGCTTGAATCGATGCCGCAGGCGTCCAGGACCTTTGGGTGAACCATGCCGCAGCCCAGAATTTCCAGCCAATCGTCGCCCGCGCCAATTTTCAAGGTTCCGTCCTGACGCGAACAACCGATATCGACTTCGGCGGAAGGCTCGGTGAAGGGGAAGAAGCTGGGTCTGAACCGCACGGGCACATCTGAGGTTTCGAAATACGCCCGGCAGAATTCAATAAGACAGCCCTTCAGGTGACCCATGTGAACGGTCTTGTCGACGATCAGCCCTTCAACCTGGTGAAACATGGGCGTGTGGGTCATGTCTGAATCGCAGCGAAACGCGCGGCCCGGCACAATGATGCGCAAGGGCGGCTCGCTGTTTTGCATGGTGCGGACTTGCACAGATGACGTATGGGTGCGCAACAGTTTGCGCGACCCGTCCGGCTGTTCCGGCAAATAAAAGGTGTCGTGCATTTGCCGCGCGGGATGTTCCGGCGGGATGTTCAACGCCGTGAAATTATGGAAATCGTCCTCGATGTCCGGTCCCTCGGCGAGGACGAACCCCATTTCGCCAAAGATCGCGATGATCTCGTCGATGGTTTGGCTAATCGGGTGAAGACGGCCTTCGTTTTCCGGGCGGGCGGACAAGGTGATGTCGACCTGATCGCGCGCAAGGGCGGCGTCCAGTTCGACGTTCGCCAGCGCATCGCGCCGGGATTCCAGGGCGTCGGTCACGAC
>JABJJH010000522.1 GCA_018660965.1 Rhodospirillaceae bacterium
ATCCATCTCGGCGATGATTTCGCCCTTTCCGTAAGCGCCGCCTTCGTTTGAAATCTTTGTGATGCGGTCCATCATCAACATCGGCGGCAGGGGCAGCTGGGCGTTGCCCGGCCCGAACAAGTCACCATGCGCGCAGGTTAGCAGGTCCTCATAATCGAAACTGCTTTTGGTCTTGTCGCTCACGCCGCGCCCTCGCTTTTCATTTCACCACTCAGCATCGCTATATCAGCAAAACCATTATCATGGTGTGGAAAATAACCCCGTCGGCGCCCGTAGTCCATAAATCCTTCGCCGCCTCCTGGCTTTGGTCGCCCTGGCCGTGTCCTATACGTCCAGGTTCGCGACCTTCAGGGCGTTCGATTGAATGAAGTTGCGCCTCGGCTCGACCACATCGCCCATCAGGGTGGAAAACAGCTCGCCGGCTTCTTCCGCATGGGCGACCTTGACCTGCAACAGCGTACGCGCGTTCGGATCCAGCGTCGTTTCCCACAGCTGATCCGGGTTCATTTCGCCCAGTCCTTTGTAGCGTTGTATCGCGATGCCCTTGCGGCCCAATGTCATGACCTGGTCGAACAATTCGATAGGTCCGGAAATGGCGATATCCGCCGCGCCCGATTTTGAGTCGCCCTTTGACCCGGAAGCTTTCAGGATCGCCGCCTTGGTTCCGAACATGCGTTGCAGATCGGGGGCGAGCGCATCCAATCGGCGCGCTTCGACGCTACGGATCAGGTCGCCATCGACGTTGAAGCGGCGGGTGACGCCGCGCAGTGTTAAAGAAAACGTCAGCCCGCCATTATCTAGGGCTTCGCTGGTCCAGCCGCGCGCCAACGGGTCCGCCAGCGCGTCCAGGCGTTGCGCAATATAAGTCGCTGCGTCCGCCGTTTGAGTGGGGTTGATCAGGACATCGGGATTGAGGGCGCCGGCGATGGCGGCCTGTTCAACGACATTCTTGTCGCCGACCTTGCGGATCAGCGGCTCCATCAGATGCGCGGCGGCTCTGGATTCCTCGACCACCGAAAACAAATCCTCGCCCGCGACTTCGGTGTCGTCGGCCAGGACCAACGTCGCATCCTTCGCCCCTTCGCGGATTAAATATGCTTCCAGATTTTCGTCGTCCTTGAGGTAAACACCGGAATTTCCACGCTTGGCGCGGTATAGGGGCGGCTGGGCGATGTAGAGATAGCCCCGCTCGATCAGTTCCGGCATCTGCCGAAAAAAGAAGGTCAACAACAGCGTGCGAATGTGGCTGCCGTCGACATCCGCATCGGTCATGATGATGATGCGGTGGTAACGACATTTGTCCGGATTGAAATCATCGCGACCGATGCCTGTGCCAAGCGCCGCGATCAGGGTGCCGATTTCCGCAGACGCCAACATCTTGTCGAAACGCGCGCGTTCGATGTTCAGAATTTTACCGCGCAGGGGTAAAATCGCTTGATTGCGGCGTTCTCGGCCTTGTTTTGCCGAACCGCCGGCGGAATCGCCCTCGACGAGGAATACTTCGGATAGCGCCGGGTCGCGCTCCTGACAATCCGCCAGCTTGCCGGGCAGGCTGTTGATGTCGAGCGCGCCCTTGCGCCGGGTCAACTCACGCGCTTTTTTAGCCGCTTCGCGGGCGGCGGCGGCTTCGACGATTTTTTGTATGATTCGTTTGGCGTCGGCGGGATGTTCCTCGAACCACTGGCCAAGTTTTTCGGTCACCGCGGATTCGACCGCGTGGCGAACCTCCGATGACACCAGTTTGTCCTTGGTTTGGCTGGAAAATTTAGGATCGGGCACCTTGACCGACAAAACGCAGGTCAAACCTTCCCGCGCATCGTCGCCGATTATCGACACCTTTTCCCGTTTGGCGATTCCCTGGGCGGTGGCGTAGGTATTGATCTGACGCGTCAGCGCGGCGCGGAATCCGGCCAAATGCGTGCCGCCGTCGCGCTGGGGAATGTTGTTGGTGAAACACAGCATGGTCTCATGATAGCTGTCGTTCCATTCTACCGCGACCTCGACAGTGGTGCCGTCTTTTTCGTGGCTGATGAGGATTGGCGTCGCGAGCAGCGCCGTTTTGGAGCGGTCGAGATAGTTGACGTAGGCGGTGAGACCGCCTTCGTAATTGAACTCGACCACCACGGGTTCCGCTTTGCGGGCGTCGGTCAGGACGATGCGGACGCCGGTATTCAAAAAGGCCAGTTCGCGAAGCCGGTGTTCCAGCGTCGCGCGGTCGAATTCGACCGCGCTGAAGGTGTCGGTCGACGGCCAGAACGTGACCTCCGTGCCGGTTTCGTCGCCGCAATCGCCAATGACCGCCAGATCCTCGCCATTCACGGCGTCGCCGTGTTCGAAGGCCATCGTATGAATTTTACCACCGCGCCGGACCGTCAAATTCAACCGCGAGGACAGACCGTTGACAACGGAAACGCCGACGCCGTGCAGACCGCCGGACACCTTGTAGGAGTTGTGGTCGAACTTACCGCCGGCGTGTAGCTGGGTCATGATGACCTGAGCGGCTGAAATTCCCTCTTCGGTATGGATGTCCACGGGCACGCCGCGCCCGTTATCGGTGATCGTCGCCGAACCATCCCCATTGAGCGTCACCGTGACGCTGTCGGCGTAGCCGGCCATCGCTTCGTCGATGGCGTTGTCCACGACTTCGTAAATCATGTGGTGCAGACCGGTGCCGTCTTCGGTGTCGCCGATATACATGCCCGGACGCTTGCGGACCGCCTCGAGCCCGCGCAGGACCTTGATCGAATCCGCGCTATAGTCATCTTCCGGGTCGCCATTTGGCGTTTCGGCGGTATCACTCATAAAGCTACTCTTCGGTCGTTTAAGACATAAATGGTTTTAAGATAGAGGCGTCAGTGACGCGTCCCGCACGCGATAAAACGCTGCGTCGCGGGGTGAAATTTCATCGAACAGCGCCGTGTCCGCGCCGGTTAGCCATGCTTGCGCGCCTTGTTCAAGGATATCCGCGAACAAGGCGCGGCGACGTTCTGCGTCTAGATGGGCGGCGACTTCGTCGAGCAATAACAGTGGCGTGACGCCATTGTGGCGGGCCAACAAACGCGCGTGCGCAAGAATGATCGCGATCAGTAGCGCCTTTTGTTCGCCGGTCGAACATAATTCGGCGGGCATGTCCTTTCCAATATGCGAAACCACAAGGTCGCTGCGATGCGCACCGTCCGTTGTCCGGCCCGAATCGGCGTCCAAGCCACGGTTGTCCGCCAGGGATTCGCGCAGCCGGTCTTCCGCCGCGAGCGCCGGGCCGTTGCGGAGGTCGTCTTCGACCCTGCCG
>JABJJH010000535.1 GCA_018660965.1 Rhodospirillaceae bacterium
GGGAATATCCACCGCCGCGCGCATCGCCGCCACACATTGCGCGACCAATTCGGGTTCCTTCATCAGGCAGGCGCCGAACCGTCCTGCCTGCACCCGGAGGCTGGGGCACCCGACATTCAAATTGACCTCGTCATAGCCATGCGCGGCGACCATGCGCGCGCATGCCGCCAGCGCTTGCGGGTCCGATCCGCCAAGTTGGGCGGCCACAGGATGCTCCGCCGCGTCGAACGCCAGGAAACGCGCGGCGTCGCCACGCAACAACGCGCCCGTCGTGATCATTTCCGTATACAGACGCGCGTGTCGGCTCAACAACCGCAGGAAGACGCGGTCGTGACGGTCCGTCCAGTCCATCATCGGCGCGACGGAAAAGCGGTGGGTGACTGGGTTCGATTTATCCATGACAACCGTATGTAGCGCAATCAGCGCCCTTCTAAACGCTTTCATCCCAGATTTCCACATTTTTGCCACCACAGCCTTAATCGCGCAGGGGCTATTTTTTGTGCATCTGGCTCATTTATCCAATTGAACATTGTCCGGTTTATCGATATTTTGTTGTCGAAGTATGATAACATACCAAATATTGTGGTTATGGGGACGAAGGAGGGATCATGCTACGTCGAGCGATTACGAGTCTTTGCCTGCTGTCGGCTAGTCTTCTTTCGGGCTGCTCGTATTTCGAATCCCTCTCTGGTCTGTTCATGGACGTCGAATTCGCGGCCAAACCGGTTATGTCGATCCCGCCACGCCACGAATTTCGCGTTGGCGACGTGTACCGGTATCGGGTAGGCGACCTCTTTAGCGAAGAAAAATCACCCACGTAGCCGGTCCAGACGTCACGTGGGTCGATAGTTTCGGACGACAGTGGGTCACCGACGGGGGTACGTTGCTGCCGCCGAAGGAATACCAATCGAACAAGAAGACGCCAAAAGCCTTGCGGGCGTCGATGGAGTCGACAGGCCCGCTATACCCGCTTCTTGTCGGCAAATCGGTCGCGTTTCGATTCGCCAGAACCGGCGGCGGCGAGCCGCCGAGCCACCATACGCAAGACTGCACGGTCGATGATTACGGCGGCGTCCTCACCACCGCCGGACCGTTCAACGTGTATAAATTGACATGCCATTACGACGGCGAGCCTTTTATCAATTACTACGCGCCGAAAGTCGGTCGGGTCGTGTTGCAAACCGGCGGTTCGATTTTCGCTGGCGTCGAACGTGAATTGGTGAGTTACCAACGCGGCGGCGCGGACACCCGCATGGCGATGGACAAGTCTGGAACCATGAAACCAGAGAAAGGGCATTCCGAACCCGCGAAAATGGAATCGCCCAAATCGATGAAAAACAAGCCCCGCAAGGCGGTGGCCGCGATGCGCGCGAAACCGGGCGCTAAATCACAAGGGTTTGGCATCCAATTGGCGGCGTACTCGACGCCCAAACTGGCGCGCGGCGCCTGGAAACGCATCAAGAGGCGCGGCGGCGGCTTGCTTGCGAACATGACGCCCGCCATCGAACGGCACGCGGGTAAATCCGGCGTCATTTACCGGGTGATCGTGGGGAATTATAAGTCGAAAGCGAAGGCGGCGGCGCGGTGCAAGGCCTTGAAGCGCAGACGAATCGATTGCTGGGCGCGGCCCGCCGCACGCGGTTCCTTGCCCGGCCATTCAGCCGCGGGGGACCCAATGCACAAGGCCAAGTCGCAACGCGCCAGCGCCCCCGCCCCCACCCAGGAACGAACCCAAGCAGTGGCCAGCGCGCCGCCGGAGCGGCTCTACTACACCAAACCGTGACGCCTTGGCCTTCAGCGCCTATAAATTCCGCTAGTGGTCTGATCGAAATGCTTGGTACCCAAGAATTTCGTGAATCAGCCCACCAACCTATTGATCTCGTGGGGCAACTGATCAAAACGGATGGGTACCATCCGTTTCGGTTGCGCCACTAGAGTCACAATCATCGGGAATAGCGCGCCATGGGACCACTGACAGGATTTAAAGTCGTCGAACTCGCGGGCATCGGGCCGGGCCCCATGTGCGCGATGTTGCTGGCCGACATGGGCGCCGACATTATTCGCATCGACCGCGTCAATCCGCCGGACCGGGACGGAATCGATTTGTTGAATCGCGGTCGCCGGTCGGTGTCGGTCGACCTCAAGAACCCGCAAGGGGTTGAAACGGTTCTGCGCCTCGTCGGACAAGCCGACTCGCTGATCGAAGGTTTTCGTCCCGGCGTCACCGAACGTCTGGGGCTTGGACCGGAAGATTGCTGGGCCCGCAACTCGCGTCTGGTCTATGGCCGGGTGACCGGGTGGGGCCAGGATGGACCGCTGGCGCAGGCCGCCGGGCACGACATCAATTACATCGCCCTGACCGGCGCGCTACACGCCATCGGGGAACCCGACCGCCCACCGGCGCCGCCGCTCAACCTGATCGGCGATTTCGGCGGCGGCGCGGTGTATCTGGCGCTGGGCGTCGTCAGCGCCTTGTTGGAGACAAGCCGGTCCGGCAAGGGGCAGATCGTGGACGCCGCGATGGTCGATGGCGCGGCGTCGCTGATGACCTTCATCTATGGTCTGAAGGCGTCCGGCCAATGGATCGACGAACGCGGCAAGAACGTTGTCGATGGCGGCGCATATTTTTACGGGACCTATGAAACCGCCGACGGCAAATACATCTGCATCGCCCCGATCGAACCGCAATTTCACGCGGAATTTCTGGCGCGGATGGAAATCGACCCAAGCGACATCGCCGACCAGATGGACCGCGCGCAATGGCCCACGCTGCGCGACAAGCTGGCCACGCAGTTCAAAACCAGAACACGCGACGAATGGTGCGTCCATCTGGAAGGAACGGATGTGTGCTTCGCGCCCGTGCTGGACACCACCGAAGCGCCCAACCACCCGCACAACAAGGCGCGCGACGCCTTCGTCGATGATTTCGGCGTCGTCCAGCCGGCGCCCGCGCCGCGCTTTGGCCGCACGCCCGGCGCCATTCAATCGCCGCCGCCACAACCCGGCGAGCACACCAACGCCGCGCTGGCGGATTGGGGATTCACGACGGATGAAATTTCCGCCTTGAATGAAGGCGGCGCCGTGTGGAATCGCGACGCCGGTTAGGTTGATGGTCAAGCTTGCCGACGGCGACATCCAGACGCGCGAAGCGCTCGACTACAAGGGCCTCCACCTGTTCCATTATTCGATGTCGTCGTGTTCGCAAAAGCTGCGCGCCTATCTCAACCTGAAAGGCGTCGCGTGGGACTCGCATATCGTCGATCTCTCCAAACAGGAACAGAACGACCCCTGGTTCCTGGGGATCAACCCAAGGGGACTGGTTCCGGTGCTGATCGACGACGGCGCCGTTCACATCGAAAGCAACGACATCATCGCCTATCTGGAACGGAAGTTCCCCGAACCCGTACTGATTCCAGCCGACCGGGCGGCGGAAATTTCAACCCTTTTGCGCTTTGAAGACGACCTTCATCTCGATTTGCGCACGCTCAGTTTCCGCTTCGTCCATGGTCGAACCGGGTCGCCAAAATCGGCGACAGTCATGCAGCAGTACCGGTCCGGCGGCGCCGGCACGGTTCTGGGACGGACCGACCCCGAAAAACAGCGGGAACTCGATTTCTATGATCGTCTGGCGCGCGACGGCATCAGCGACGCGGCGGTGCGGGACGCGGCGGCGAAATTCCGCGCCGCCTTCGACGACTTCGAACAAGGCCTCGCCGGGCATCAATATCTGATCGGGCCCGCGCTCACCATCGTGGACGTCGCCTGGTACGTTTATGTGAAACGGCTGACGCTGGCCGGGTATCCGTTCCAGCGCCTGCATCCCAGAATTGAGGCCTGGTTCAACACCCTCGATGAACGCCCGGAATTTCACAAAGCGGTCGAGACGCCCAAACCGCTGATGGAAAAAATCGCCGCCACCTGCCGCACGCAGGCAGAAACCGGCGCCACATTGGCCCAGGTCGCGGGATACCTCTAGAGCAGGTCGACTTTAATAAGACGCATTTTGTGCGTCGTATTAAAGTCGACCTGCTCTATCTTTATGAATTTAGAGCAAATTCACGTGTTTATCGGATCACCTTTGGTGATTCCGATTAATCACGATTTGCTCTAGGCCGTCGCCTGTGTGAATGAGAACGTCACCGTCGTGCCTTGCCCCTCCGTGCTTTCAATGCCCAGGGAACCGCCGTGCAACTCCATCAGCGATTGACACATGGTCAGACCAAGGCCAGTGCCTTCATGGGCGCGCGTCAGATCGTTATCCAGTTGTTCGAACGGTCGTAAAATTCGTTCCATTTCCGCCGTCGGGATGCCGAAACCGGTGTCGGTAACGCTGAATTCAACGGCGCCGTCGCACCCGCGCGCCGCCAGATCGATACGACCGCCGTCACGGGAAAACTTGATGGCGTTGGATAGCAGGTTGATTAGAATTTGCCGTAGCGCCTTGGGATCGACCATGGCGACAGGGCCGGGGTCGTCGCATGAAATTTCGATGGCGATGGATTTATCCGCCGCCTGTCCGCGCATCAACCGTCCGCAGGACGCCATCATGGCTTTCGCATCGACCGCCACCGGGTTCAATTCCCATTTGCCCGCCTCGATTTTCGACATATCGAGCAGGCCGTTCACCAACGACAGTAAATGCTGGGCGCCGCCGTGAATATCCTCGGCGTATTCCAGGTATTTATCGTTCCCGATAGGCCCTAAAACCTGCCCCTTGATGATCTCGGAAAACCCGATGATCGCATTCATCGGCGTCCGCAATTCATGGCTGACCAGGCTCAAAAAATGAGTCTTGCTGGCGTTCCCCGCCTCCAGTTGCGAATTCGCGACGGCCAGTTCCTCGATCATGTAGACCAGATCGGCGCTATGACGTTCGAGAACATCCTTGGACATTTCAAGGTCGTTGACGACATTTGCGATGGGTTGCCCATGGTCGCGCAGCGCCGCCGCCTGCTCCGTCTCGGCGGTGACGTCGGCGACGATGGTCGCCACCCCGCCATCAAGGGTCCGCCGTTCGGTGATAAGAAACCAGCGGCCATCGCGGTGGCGCACCGTTTCCTGACTGACCGGCAGCCGATGCGCCTTGCGCCGCGCCGCCGCCCATGCCCCCGCATCCATTCCGTTCAAGTCAAAATTCTTCGCCGCCGCCTCGAAGACGGTCGTGAACGCATCGCCCGGCGAAGGGCCGCGGCCATCGACCCCGAACAACTCGACATACGCGGAATTGCGCAACACCAGACTCTCGGACTGATTCCACAACGCAAACGCGTTTTGCTTGCCCGCGACCATATCGTGTAATTGATGGTCCGCTTTCTTTTTCTGCGTAATGTCCCGGTACACGCCGATAGTGTCGCCGTCCTCGGTTGTGCGCTCACTGATCCGAATCCAGCGCCCATCGGTTAGCTGAACTTCAACCGGACCGACCTCGGGCCTTTGGCGGCGCGCAAGACGGTCCGCGATCCATTGCGCCGGATCGTCCAGAGCCAGACGCCCCGCAATTTCGCCATGTTCAAGCTTGATGTGCAATAAATCGGTAAACGAAAGGCCGATTAACGATTCGTAGGTGGCGAAGCATTTGTATGTATTGCGGTAATTGTCATTGTGATAAATCAGGACATCGTCTGCGTCGAACAGCGCAACCGAAATGCGCAGCGCATCGAAGGATGCGACGATGCGCGCATTTATTTCGGCGGTTGATTCAGGCATGATCCGGTACAGTATAGATTAAAAGAATAACAAGATATTAATGAATAATTATAAAGGCGAATGAGCGATTATACCGTTGCGTGTCCTTAAAACGTCGCGCACAACACTGTGAACGAAGCACTTCGACGACACTTCGTAAGTACTGCTTTATCGAGATGGAATCATGACCGAACATCGATCCTTGACGCAAGATGAAATCGACGCTTTCAAACGGGACGGCTTTCTTGTCGCGCGATCCCTGTTCGACGGCGACGCCGTGCGCGATATTTCGAACTGGACCGACGCCCTGTTCTCGTGGCCGGAAGAGCCCGGCAAGCATATGGTTTATTACGAAGACAGTCTGCGCGAACCGGAAAAACGGGTGGTGTCGCGTATCGAAAATTTCTGCCCGCACCATGAACGATTCAACAAACTTGTCGGCGACGGCGTCATGATCGACATGGTGTCGCAACTGCTTGGCGAACCGGCTGTCCTGTTCAAGGAAAAGATCAACTTCAAGATGCCCGGCGGCGATGGATTCACGCCGCATCAGGACGCGCAGGCCGGGTGGAACGACTACGCGCAATTTTATATCACGGCCCTGGTCTGCATCGACGCGGCGACCATGGAAAACGGCTGCCTTGAAATGGTCCGGGGATTTCATGACAAGGGGCTGGTCGGCGACGAATGGGCGCCGCTGGACGACAACGCCATGCGCGACATGGTGTTCGAACCCTGCCCGACCGCACCCGGCGACGCGGTATTCTTCGATTCCTACGCCCCCCATCAATCCGCGCCGAACCTTACGGACCATCCGCGCCGCGTTTTGTACGTCACCTATAACAAGGCGTCCGAAGGGGACCACCGCGCCGCGTATTACAGTGACAAGCGCAAGAGTTTCCCACCGGATATCGAACGCCTTCCCGATAAGGAATACGTCTTCCGGGTCTGACCGATGTCGACGCACGCGGTTTGGCTGACCCTTGCGGCTTTACCGCTGGTCGCCTGGCTGTATCTGCTCTTTTTTCACGGCGGAGTTTGGGGCGGATTTTGGCGAACGGAGAAAACGCCCGACTCCATTTCCCCCGCCTCCCATTCCTCCGCTCCTATCGCCACCGAAACATGGCCCGAGATTGTCGTCGTCATTCCCGCCCGCGACGAAGTCGACGTTATCGGTAAGGCGGTCGCGTCGCTGCTGAACCAGGATTATCCCTTGGCGCCAACAATCGTGATGGTCGATGACGGCAGTCGCGACGGCACCGCCACAACAGCTCTTGAGGCGGCGCGGGCGGCGGCGAACCACGCGCCAGACCGGCTTGATATCGTCACCGGCGCGCCCAGGCCGCCGGGGTGGTCCGGCAAGGTCTGGGCCATGCGCCAGGGCGCGGCGCGCGCCGCCGCCTTGCGACCGGACGCCAAATATATCCTGTTCACCGACGCCGACATCGAACACCATCCCTCGAATTTGCGCGAATTGACGGCGCGCGCCGAAGCCAACCAACTTGATCTGACATCGCTGATGGTGCGGCTCGCCACCGGTCACCTTTGGGAGCGGCTTTTAATGCCGCCCTTCGTGTTTTTCTTCCGCAAGCTCTACCCTTTCCCCTGGGTGAACGATCCGACGAAATCCACCGCCGCCGCGGCCGGCGGCTGCATGCTGGTCCGCCGGGCCACGCTGGACGCAAGCGGCGGCCTCGACGCCATCCGCGGCGCCCTGATCGACGACTGCGCCCTGGCGGATCTACTCAAGCACGCCTCCCCCGCAAAGGGCCGGTTATGGCTGGGGTTGAGCGAGCGCACCCGCAGCATACGATCCTATGACGGCCTGCGCGGCGTGTGGAACATGGTGGCGCGCGGCGCCTTCACGCAATTGCGGTACTCGCCCACGCTGCTGGCGGGAACCGTCCTCGGCATGGCTCTGTTGTATCTGGCGCCGCCGCTGGGCCTGATCGCAACGCCAATCCACGGCTCGCCCGGAATCGCCACGATCAGCGCCGCAGCATGGACGCTGATGACAATCGCCGCCGCGCCGACCTATAAAATATACGGACAACGCTGGTGCCACGCGTTATGGCTGCCGGT
This sequence comes from Rhodospirillaceae bacterium, assembly GCA_018660965.1. Classification (GTDB taxonomy): domain Bacteria; phylum Pseudomonadota; class Alphaproteobacteria; order UBA8366; genus JABJJH01. The sequence goes on from JABJJH010000535.1 coordinate 7,768, forward strand.
CGCCGCCGCCTTTTTTACCGCGATGACGGTGGATTCGGCGTGGCGACATTGGCGTGGACGTGGCGGCGGCTGGAAAGGCCGCACCTATTCGCTATAAACTGCCGTCACTTGATGGGGCGACGATGACGGGACGCGATAAATCATGACGGCGACAGCGGAAACACCGTCCGGGAAAGGCGCGGCGGATGAAAATTTCCCCGTCGGGTCCTGGTTATTGCCACCGGCGTTGCGACCGCACATCGCGGTGTTTTACGCCTACGCCCGCGCCATTGATGATGTCGCCGACAATCCGGACCTGACGCCGGACGAAAAAATACGCCGCCTGGACGGGTTCGCCAATGCGGTCGCGAATAATGGCGAAACGGATGAGGCTTACGCGAAAGCGGCGGCGATTCGCGACAGCCTTCGCGAAACCGGTGTTCCGGCCCAGCACTGCCTTGATCTGGTGACCGCCTTCAAACAGGACGCCGTCCAGAACCGTTATGACACCTGGGGTGAACTGATCGGATACTGTCTGAATTCCGCCGCCCCCGTCGGGCGTTATCTGATCGATCTGCATGGCGAATCGCGAAGCGCTTATCCAGCCTCCGACGCGCTGTGCAATGCGTTGCAGATCATTAATCACCTTCAGGATTGCGCCGACGATTTCCGCACGCTCGACCGGGTTTACATTCCCCGCGATTGGCTGCGCGACGCCGGAAGCGCGGTGAGCGCGGTGAACGACCCCGCCGAGACGCCCGCGTTCCGGGCCGTGTTGAACCGCTGTCTGGACGGCGTTGACGACCTCATGACGGTCGCGCGCGACCTTCCCGGGCAACTGCGCAATTCGCGATTCGCCATGGAGGCGGCGGTGATCGTGCGGATCGCCGACACGCTCGCGGCGGATTTACGGCGCCGCGACCCTCTGGCCGGACGCGTGGTTTTAACGAAGCCCCGTTATCTGTGGTGTGGCCTCACCGCGATTGTATCGCTATTTTGGCGCCGGATATTCGGGCCCAACCAAAAATTATGAACGCATGACCACAATCGGCGACATTGATCCTCAACGCCATGTGCGCGACGTCGTCCGGCAGTCGGGTTCCTCGTTTCTGTGGGGTATGCGCATTCTGCCGAAACCGCGACGCGACGCGATGTATGCGATTTATGCGTTTTGCCGGGAAGTCGATGACATCGCCGACGAGCCCGGCAAAGAAGTCGACAAACGCGCGCAATTGCAGGAATGGCGCGCCGAAATCGACCGGCTGTATGACGGCGCCCCCACCTATCCAACCGCGAAGGCGTTATTGGATCCCATCCGCGATTACGATTTGCCGCGCGCAGAATTCCTGACCGTCATCGACGGCATGGAAACCGACGCGCGCCCCGTGGTCACCGCGCCGTCGATGGACGAACTCATGACCTATTGCCGACGCGTTGCGGGCGCGGTGGGAATGTTGTCGATCCACGCGTTCGGCGCGACGCGACCCCCGGCGCCGGACATCGCGGTGGCTCTGGGCAACGCCTTGCAACTGACGAACATCCTGCGCGACGTGAACGAAGACGCGATGCGCGACCGGCTGTATCTGCCGCGCGAATTGCTGGAAAAACACGGCGTTCGATACGACACCGCCGCCGCCGTCCTGCACGATGATAATACAGCCGCGGTTTGCGCCGACCTGGCCCGCACGGCGCGGGACTACTTCGCCGCCACCGACGCGCTGCTGGCCCAGTTCGACTGGCGGCTGATGCGACCGGCGATTTTGATGATGGAAGTCTACCGCCGCACCCTCAACCGGTTGGAAGCGCGCGGCTGGGACAAATTCCGCGAACCCGTTCGCGTTTCACGACCCGAAAAACTCTGGGTCGCCTTTCGCTATAGCTTGTTCTAGGGGATGTTGACGCGCGTACACGTCATCGGCGCCGGACTGGCAGGGTTGGCCGCCGCCGTTCGGTTGAGCGAGCAGGGCCATGACGTGACCTTGTATGAAGCGGCGGGACAGGCGGGCGGGCGGTGCCGATCGTTTCACGATTCGGTTCTCGACCGACTGATCGACAACGGCAACCATCTTGTATTGAGCGGCAACACATCGCTGCGCGCCTATTTGAGCGAAATTGGCGCAACCGGCAGTCTGATCCACGGCGACCCCGTGTTTCCCTTCGTCGATGTGCGCAGCGGCGCACGCTGGTCTCTTCGTCCCAATACGGGGCCGATACCCTGGTGGGTTTTGGCGCCGTCCCGTCGCCCGCCCGGCGCGACGGCGGGCGCATTTTTATCGGCATTGAATTTTTGGCGCGCCGGACCCGACGATACGGTCGCCGATGTCCTGGCGCAAACCCATCCGCTGTTCGAAACATTCTGGGAACCGCTGGCGCTCGCGGTGCTCAACACGCCGCTGGACCGCGCCGCCGCGAAACCACTGTGGCCGGTGCTGGTTGAAACATTCCTGCGCGGCGCGGCGGCGTGCCGCCCCCTGTTGGCGTCGGGCGGTTTATCCGCCGCACTCGTCGATCCCGCCATCGCCCATTTGCAACAATGCGGCGCCAACATCCAATTCGGTCAACGACTGCGTGCGATTGAGTCGCGTGACGACCGGGCCGCGACGCTGCGGTTCACCGGCGCCGACGTCGCCCTCGGCGCGGCTGATGCCGTTGTCCTCGCCATTCCTCATACAGACGCGCAAACCGTCCTGCCGGATATCGACGCACCGCGCGGCGGTTGCGCCATCGTCAATGCGCATTTCCGCCTGCCAAACGCCCCGCCCTTCGACGCGCCGTTCATCGGCCTTATCGGCGCGGCGGCGCAGTGGGCTTTCGTGCGCGGCGATGTCGTCTCGGTCACCATCAGCGCCGCCGACGATTTAGCCGCCCAATCCGCCGATAGCATCGCGACCATGATTTGGCCCGATGTCGCGCGCGCGATTCGCGTGGATGGCGCGCCACTCCCGGCGTACCGCATCGTGAAAGAACGGCGCGCCACCTTCGATCAAACACCCCGCGCTGTACAGGCGCGACCAGAACCGGCAACCGCATTGGCGAATTTGTATCTGGCGGGCGACTGGACCAACACCGGATTACCGGCGACGATTGAAGGCGCGGTGCGGTCCGGCCACCGGGCGGCGAATTTCGTCCGCCGCGCGCAACCCCGGCGCCTCGCGTAACAATTTCGTCACACATTACGACAAACCAAGACGCCGACATTGACAGATTGGTCAAGATGTCGCATTTACGTAATGATTCGAACATGTTCCTAAACCAACGACAGGGCATCAGCGCTTTATGAACGCGGCGAGGCAAATACAGGATCCGGACAACGTCGCGGGCATTAGCGGGGCCGTTCCCGAAGACGGCGCGGATGCGTCGATTCGCGCGCTGATCGACGAAGCCCGAGAGGGCCTGAGCGCGCTGCAACGCGACGACGGCCATTGGGTTTTCGAACTGGAAGCCGACGCCACGATTCCCGCCGAATACATCATGTTAGAGCATTTTCTCGATGAAATCGACGATGCTCTCGACGCTAAACTGGCGGTGTACCTGCGCGAAAAACAAGGCGCGCATGGCGGCTGGCCGCTGTTTCATGATGGCGACTTCAATATCAGCGCCAGCGTGAAGGCCTATTACGCGCTGAAACTGGCGGGCGACCCCGCCGACGCGCCGCATATGATGCGCGCGCGCGACGCCATTCTGGCCCATGGCGGTGCGGAAACCTGCAACGTCTTCACGCGAATCGCCCTGGCGCTGTTTGAACAGGCGCCGTGGCGTGCGGTTCCCGTCATGCCGGTCGAAATCATGCTGCTGCCGCGCTGGTTTCCGTTCCACATGTCCAAGGTTTCCTACTGGTCGCGAACCGTCATCGCGCCGCTTCTGATCCTGATGACATTGAAACCGCGCGCCCGCAATCCGCGTGGCGTCGGTATCGCGGAATTATTCGTCACGCCCGCCAATTCGGTGCGCCGCTACCTTTCCAACCCGACCGGATCGCCATGGGGCGAATTGTGTCTAGTGTTCGACAAGGTGCTGCGGGTCGTCGAGGGCCATTTTCCCAAAAAAGCGCGCCAGCACGGACTTAAGGCGGCCGTCGGATTCATTAAAAAACGCATGAACGGCGAAGACGGGCTGGGCGGAATATTCCCAGCGATGGCGAACACCGTCATGGCGTTCGACGCCCTGGGCTTCGACAAGGACGATCCCGACCTGATCATCGCCAAGAACGCCTTGCGCAAATTGTTGGTTATCGATGACGAACGCGCGTACTGCCAGCCTTGCCTGTCGCCGGTCTGGGATACCAGTCTGGCGGTTCAGGCCATGATGGAGGCGGGTGCCGCGCGCGACGACGGTTCGGTCGCCGAAGCCGCGGATTGGATGGCGGAACGGCAAATCCTGGACACTGTCGGCGACTGGGCCGCCGCGCGGCCAAACCTGCGCCCCGGCGGATGGGCGTTCGAATACAAAAACGACCACTATCCCGACGTGGACGACACCGCCGCCGTGGCGATCGCGCTGGACCGCACCGGCAACCCCAAATTCCAGGAAGGCCTGGACCGCGCCGTCGAATGGGTCGTCGGCATGCAGGGCAAGGATGGCGGTTGGGGGTCGTTCGATGCGGACAACACCTACGAATATTTGAACCACATCCCCTTCGCCGACCATGGCGCCCTGTTGGACGGCCCGACAGAAGACGTCACCGCGCGGTGCGTTTCCATGCTGGCGCAACTCGATTCCGCCAAATGCAAGGACGCCATCGAGCGCGGCCTCGCCTATCTGGCCCGGACCCAGCAACCGGACGGGTCCTGGTACGGTCGCTGGGGCACCAATTACATTTACGGCACATGGTCGGTGCTGTCCGCCTACAACGCCGCCAGCGTGGATATGTCCAGCGCCCCGGTCCGCAAGGCCGTTCAGTGGCTGGAATCCCGCCAGCGTCCCGACGGCGGCTGGGGCGAAGACGGCGCCACCTACTGGACCGAAACCAAGGATGTCGCGAAAACCAGCACGCCGTCGCAGACCGCATGGGCTCTGTTGGCGTTGATGGCGGCGGGCGACGTCGAAAGCGAAACTGTTCGCAGAGGCGTCGAGTACCTGCTGGAAGCGCCCCGCGACGGCGCCCAATGGGTCGAACCTTCGTTCACGGCGGTCGGCTTTCCCCGCGTGTTCTATCTCCGCTACCACGGGTACAGCGCCTATTTTCCGCTCTGGGCGCTTGCCCGGTACGACAATCTGCGTAATTCAAACGCGACGTCGGTGCAGTTCGGAATGTGACCCGCCTGGGAATCGTCACCGGACTTCTGATCGAAGCCCGCAGCATTTCCAGGGCGGTACGACGCCGCCCCACCGATAAAGCCCCCCTGATCTTCGCCGCCGCCGGCGACGCGTCGCGCGCTTATGACGCCGCCCGGGACATGGCCGCGCAGGGCGTTGGCGGCCTGGTCAGTTTCGGCATGGCGGGCGGGCTGGACCCGGCGCTGCGAACCGGCGACATCGTGGTCGCCGATTCGGTGCAAGGTCCGGATGGAACAAATTCAGCGACACATTCGGCTTGGCGGGACGCTATCGCCACAGCCCTGGGCGCGCAAAGCGGGACCGTTTACGGCAGCGATCATGCGTTATGCGCAGCAGCGGAAAAACAGGCGCTGTTCACGGAACATTCGCTGCGCATCGTCGACATGGAAAGCCACGGCGTTGCGCGGGCGGCCCGTGAGCATGGCTTGCCGTTTCTGGTTGTGCGGGCCGTGGCCGACCCCGCCGCCATGCCCATTCCTACCGCCGCGCGATCCGGCGTTGGCCCCGGCGGCGAACGCCGCGCCCTGAGGGTTCTGGCGGGATTACTGCACCGGCCATCGGAACTGCCCGCCATCATCCGCCTGGCGCAGCACAGCGGCGCGGCGATGAGGGCGCTCGACAGCGCGGCGCCGGTTATTCTGGAACGGACCCCTTAGGCGGCGTCCGTCTGGTTTATCCCGGGCCCGGCGCGCGCTTCCGCTTCTTCATGCAGATCGCCCAGCGCTTTCTGGACATGCGATTCGAACACGTATTCAGCCGGGCGCTGGTTCGCCAGGGACGGTTCCGCCGCCATCGCGCCATCGATGCGCGGGCCCTTCAGAAACACCTTCAACGCCTTCAAGGGACTCGCAACGGTGTCATTCACGGCTGTCGCTTCATACCCGCAATGGACCATGCAGTCGGCGCATTTTTCATAGCGCCCCGTGCCATAGTCATCCCACTTGGTTTCGTCCATCAACGCGCCAAAACTTTCGGCGTAGCCTTCCGCCAGCAAATAACACGGGCGCTGCCAGCCAAAAACGTTGCGTGTCGGATTACCCCAGGGCGTGCATTGGTAATCCTGATTGCCCGCCAGAAAGTCGAGAAACAGGCTGGATTGACTGAACCGCCACCCCTTGCCCTTACCCAATTCGAAAACATCGCGGAACAATTGCTTGGTTTTTTGACGCGACAGGAAATGCTGTTGATTCGGGGCGCGTTCATAGGCGTAACCGGGCGAAATCGTGATTCCTTCGACGCCAAGCGCCATCACATGGTCGAAAAAGGCGGCCATGTTCGCCGGGTCCGCGTTATTGAATAAGGTGGAGTTGATGTTGACCCGAAAGCCGCGATCCCGCGCCTTTTTTATTGCCCGTGTCGCGATCTCGAAAACGCCCGGCTGATCGACGGCCCGATCGTGTTCTTCCCCCAGTCCATCCAGGTGAATGGAAAAGGTGAGGTACGGGCTGGGTTCGAACTGGTCGATCTTTTTTTCCAGCAGCAAGGCGTTGGTGCATAGATACACAAAGCGTTTGCGCGCGATAATCTCGCGCACGATTTCGGCGATGTCACGATGGATCAAGGGTTCGCCGCCGGGAATCGACACAATCGGCGCGCCGCATTCCTCGACCGCCTGTATGCAATCGGCGACGCTCAACCGCTTGTTCAGAATGTCATCGGGATAATCGATCTTGCCGCAACCGGGGCAGGCGAGATTGCAGCGAAACAAAGGCTCCAGCATCAGGACAAGCGGGTATTTCGCAACGCCCTTGAACCGCTGTTTCATGATATAGGCGCCGACGCGCAACTGTTGTATCAGAGGGACCACTGTAAATTCATCCATTTCCGCGCCGGTGTTCGTCCCGGCGACCCGATATCAATTAGTCCGCCCGTGAACGCAAATCAAGCGGGGGTCAGATCATCTTGACGAAGTGAACCGGTTTCAACGTCATCCAGAATCGCGGGCAATTTGAAATGCACGTTTTCATCAATCCCGTCGAGGTCGGAAACGGCGACATCGAACGCCACCGCCAAGGCGTCGATTACCCCGGTGACAAGTTCTTCCGGCGCCGACGCCCCCGCCGTTATTCCAACCGTTCCAACGCCGTCCAACCATGCAAGATCAAGTTCCCCGGCGTCGGCGATGAGATAACCGGGAATGCCCAATTCTTCGGCGAGTTCGCGTAACCGGTTGGAGTTCGAACTGTAATTCGCTCCCACGACAAGGACGACATCGACCGACTTCGCCAACAAGCGCACCGCTGTCTGCCGGTTTTGCGTCGCGTAGCAAATATCCTTCACGTCGGGCCCAACAATGGCGGGAAAGCGGTCCCGCAAGGCGTCGATGATATGGCGGGTGTCGTCCACACTGAGCGTCGTTTGGGTGACAAAGGCGAGCTTTTCCGGGTTCGCCGGCGCCATCGCGCTAACGTCCTCTACTTCGGACACCAGATGCACCCGTCCCGACACCTGCCCCATCGTGCCAACGACTTCCGGATGACCGCGATGACCAATCAGGGCGATTTCAAAGCCCTTTTCAACATATCGCTGGGCTTCCTTGTGGACCTTGCCGACCAACGGACAGGTCGCGTCAATCACGTCCAGACCGCGCAACCCGGCGTCCGTCTCGACCCGCCGCGAAACCCCATGGGCGCTGAAAATCGTCACCGCCCCCTGGGGAATTTCGTCGACCTCCTCCACGAAAATCGCGCCTTTGGCGCGCAGCGAGTCGACGACATGTTTGTTGTGGACGATTTCGTGGCGCACATAGACCGGCGCCCCGTAGCGTTCCAACGCGCGCTCGACAATTTCAACAGCGCGCACGACCCCGGCGCAAAACCCGCGCGGGCGGGCCAATACGACTCGTAATGATTTTTTACGCATTCATCGTCCTAAGTGGCGCAACCGAGGCTCCGTACCTATCACGCGCCAAGAGGGGGAACAAGACGTCACCCCTGACGCCCGCGCGTCAGAAACCGCACCCCGGTCCAAGCCGCGAAAATGACGACTCCCGCGGCGCCAAGCAGAAAAAATGGCTCGATCCACCCGGCCCAGACAATCGGCCCAATCAGATATATGCCGTCTTCCAGTTCGAACCCCGCAAAGACGGGATAATCGTCGCTGTCGCCGCCGGATTCGTCTGAATATTTTATCGCCATCAGGGTCGTGGTCAGGATGATGGGCGCAATCACGACGCCAATAACGATGGACCATTGCCCCGCCAGGCCGTCCCGCAAGCCAATCCCAAGCGCCAGAAACAACGCGCTGTAACTCAGGCAACCGGCGACATAGTCATAGAGATACCCGAACCGGCTGGTCTTGCCGCTTTGCCGGGCCAGTTCGCCGTCGAAATGATCCAGAAACCGGGCGACCATGAACAAGCCCGCGCCCCAATTCGCCAGCGACGATTCGCCCGCCGCCAACAACCCGGCGCCGACCAGCCCCACCGCCAGACTAAGCGTGGTGACATGGTTCGGCGTGACCGGAGTTTTGACCAGCGGCCGCACAAGAATGGCGGCGAGGCGTTGGTCCCACAGCGTCATCTTCATCGCATTGTCTTTCGTTTGCTTGCCGCGTTCCACGCCAACCGTCCTTCGGTGATTTGCCACGCGATCAACCCTGGCGCGCCAATCGCCAGTTCCCGCACCCGCTTCACCAGCGACAACGCCAGCGCCAATTCCACCGTCAGTCCCAATTGCGCGCCGACCAGCATAATGCCGCCTTCCTGCACCCCAAGACCGCCCGGCACAAGGAACCCGGCGCTGCGCGCGGCCTGACCAAGGCTTTCCAGCACAAACGCCTCCATCAGGCTAATGGGGTGACCCAGAAAATACATGATCAACCAAACCTCGGCGGCGCCCGCCGTCCAGCCGACAATCCGCCAGAAGCAGCAATGCACGAACGCCAACCGGCGCCGGTATAAATCCACAACCGCATCGTCCAGCGCCGCCGCGCCGCCGGTCATACGCAGCCAATTCGCATCCCCGGCCATCGCTTCGACCCATCGCGCGAGTTTAAGGAAGGGCCCGGCGTGTTGTAGTTTATAAAAAATCACCAATCCAAGGCCGAACAGCGCCAGCCCCGCCAACAGGCTGACCGAATCGCCCGCGTCGCCGCGCACCAGAATAATAAAGGCGACGACCCCAACCGCGGAAAACAAAAACTGCGTCACGATGCCCGCCGTGACGTCGACCATGACGCTGGCGCCCGCGACGGCCCCCGGGATCGGTCCCGAACTCTCCGCTCCGACGCGCTCACGGGCAAGCAACCGGGCGCGCACGAATTCGCCGCCGATTCGCGCCACGGGCAACAAGGTGTTGATCGAATCGGCAATCCACCGCACCCAGAACAAACGGCCAAGGGAGGGCCGCGTCGCGTCGTCCAGCACCGCGCGCCAAGACAGCGTGTCGAAAATCAACAAGGCGAACCGAAACACGCTGACGATCAACGCGCCCCAGCCAATTGTCGCCACAACCCGCAACACATCCGCCGCGCCCGACCAGACGATCAACCCGGTTATCAGGCAAACGCCCAACGCCAGCGCTATGGCCATCGTACGGTTCATGCTTCAGGCCAGCATGCCGCGCGCCCGGAACCAGTCCACGGCTTCGCGCAACGCGTCTACCGGCGGTCGCGCCGTATACCCCAGATCCCGCTCGGCCCTGGCGGAGGAATAGAACATACGCTTTTTCGCCATGCGCACCGCATCCATGGTGACGAAAGGCTCTCCGCCGCCCGTCAACCGCGCCCAACCTTCAACGACGGCGGCGACCGGCATGACCAA
>JABJJH010000235.1 GCA_018660965.1 Rhodospirillaceae bacterium
CCGCAAGAATGGTCACTTCGTCGTGATGAACTGCGCCAGCCTGCAAGCCAGCGACGTGGAGCGCACCTTGTTCGGGCGCGAACCGATCGACGGGGCGTCCCGGGAAATCGGCGTGCTGGAGGAAGCGCACCGGGGAACATTGCTGCTGGACGAAGTCGCCGATATGCCTTTGGAAACGCAGGGCAAGATGGCCAGAGTGCTGCAAAGCCAAAAATTTGAACGCCTCGACGGAATTAACAGGGTCGAGGTCGATGTCCGTGTCTGCGCCTCGACCAGCAAGGACCTTCAAACGGAAATTGAAGAAGGTCGCTTCCGGGAGGATTTATTCTATCGGTTGAATGTCGTGCCGCTGGAGGCCCCGCCGTTGGAGGCGCGCCGGGAAGACATCCCGATCCTGTCGGAATACTTCATGGAACGGATCAGTCACGCCAAGGGCCGATTCCCCCGAGTGCTCGGTGACGACGCCCTGGCGGCGCTGCAAAGCCACGGCTGGCCGGGAAATGTCTGGGAACTTATAAACGTCATCGAACGTTTGAACTTGCTGGCGCCGGGCGATACGACGGACGTTATTCACGCGGACACCGTCATGCAGGCGATTGGCGAGAGCTCCACCGACGCCGCGCAAGTCGATAGCGTGCTGGACGTCATGGACCAGCCCTTGCGCGAAGCCCGTGAATCGTTTGAACGAAAATATCTGATATTTCATTTGACGCGATTTGGCGGAAACATCAGCCGCACCGCCGAATTCGTGGGCATGGATCGCGCGGCGTTGCACCGCAAATTGAAGTTGCTCGGCGTGCAAAACGCAGTGCGACCACCCAAAGTCAACGCCTGACGGGCCACTCTGACCGGAAAACGGGATCATGAAAGTAGTCATCTGTGGCGCGGGCCAGGTCGGATTCAATATCGCCCGCTACCTGTCGTTGGAAAACAACGACGTAACCGTGATCGATCAGTCGCCTGAACTGATCGGAAAAATTAACGATTCCCTGGATGTTCAGGCGTTTGTCGGTCACGCGGCGCACCCGGATTCGCTGGAACGCGCTGGCGCCGCCGACGCCGATATGTTGATCGCGGTCACCTTTACGGACGAAGTAAACATGGTAGCCTGCCAGGTCGCGCACACCCTGTTCGACGTGCCGATGAAGATCGCCCGGGTCCGTCATCAAAGCTACCTGAATCCCGTCTGGGCGGATTTGTTTAGCCGCGACCACATGCCTATCGACGTGATCATCTCGCCGGAAATAGAAGTCGCCCAGGCGATACGACGGCGGCTCGGCGTACCGGGCGCTATCGATATGATACCTTTGGTCGATGATAAGGTCCGGGTTATTGGCGTTCGATGCGAAGACACGTGTCCCGTCATCAACACACCGTTGCGGCAACTAACCGAACTGTTTCCGGACCTGAACATCAAGGTTGTCGGGATCACGCGCGGCGATAATGCGTTCATTCCGTCGGGGAACGATGAAATGCTCGAAGGCGACGAGGTGTATTTCGTGGCGGACGCCACGCATGTTCCTCGCGCGTTGGCGGCTTTTGGTCATGAAGAACAGCAATCCCACCGTTTGATTATCGTTGGCGGCGGCAATATCGGATTGACCCTGGCCCAGGAAATCGAAGGCGACGACGACACAACAGCGCGAATCATCGAACTAAAACGAGATCGCGCTCGTTTCATCGCGGAAGCGTTGCCGAACACCAATATAATTCTTGGCGACGCACTGGACGCCGACATTCTCCGCGAGGCGGGGGTCGACACCGCCGACACGATTGTCGCGGTGACCGAGGACGATGAAACCAACATCCTGACCTCCTTGCTGGCCAAACGTTATGGGGTCGGTCGTGCGGTCACGTTGATCAACAGCGCAAGCTACGCCCCGCTAATCACCACCTTGGGTGTGGATATGGCGGTAAGCCCGCGCGCCATCACTGTTTCAACGATATTGCAACATGTGCGGCGCGGTCGAATTCGCTCGGTCCATTCGCTTGGCGACGGTTTTGCTGAAATTATCGACGCGGAAGTCCTTGAGACATCGCCGCTGGCCGGTCAATCGATCCACGAAGCCAAGCTGCCAACGGGCGTCATCGTTGGCGCCCTCGTTCGGGACAGCGAAGTTCTGATCCCCCGATCGGAGACGATCATCGAATCCGGCGACAGGGTCGTGTTGCTGGCCTCGGCGAAGGCGGTTAAGAAAATCGAAAAACTCTTCGCTGTGCAGTTAGAATTCTTTTAATGAATTCGGCTGATTACCATTTAATTTTAATCTGAAATATAGGGATAAAAATGGCGCGTCTAGCCTATGTCGACGGTCGATACACGCCCCATCAAGATGCGGCGGTTCATGTGGAAGATCGTGGGTTCCAGTTTTCCGATGGTGTTTATGAGGTCGCGGTGTGCATCGACAGCGCACTTATCGATTTGACCCCCCATCTGGATCGATTGGAACGATCCCTGTCGGAACTGGAAATCAGCCTCCCCACATCCCGCAGGGTTCTCGAAATGGTGATGAAGGAGTTGCTGGCGCGGAACGGCGTGCGGGACGGTTTGATTTACATTCAAATCACGCGCGGAACGGCGCCGCGGGACCACGCATTTCCATCGAACGCAAAGCCGACATTGGTGATGACCACGAAACGCGTCGATTTTTTGAACCAAAAGAAAATTCTGGATGGTGTGAAAATCATTACGACGCCGGATTTGCGCTGGGATCGCTGCGACATAAAGTCGGTCTCGTTGCTGCCCAACTGCATCGCGAAGACCGAGGCGCGCCGCGCGGGCGGGGACGAAGCGTGGCTGGTCGATAAATCCGGGTGCGTGACCGAAGGGACGTCCTGCAACGCCTGGATCGTCACCCATGACGACAAGCTGCTGACGCGCGCTACGACCGACAATATTTTGCGCGGCGTCACGCGCGCGACGCTCATGGAACTGGCGGCGGAAATGTCATTGACCTTCGAAGAACGGCCGTTCACGGTCGAGGAAGCAAAATCCGCACGCGAAGCCTTCTCAACCAGCGCCACATCCTTCGTAACGCCCGTCGTGCAAATAGACGATACGGTCCTGGGCAATGGCGCGCCGGGGCTGTTCACAAGCCGATTGCAAGACCGATATTTCGAATATTGCGTCAATAAAGAGTCGGCATTGTGATGTCTGATTTGCCTCAGCCGCCCAATGGGCCGCCCGATGGACCGCCACGCGCGATCATCTTCGACTGGGACAACACATTGGTGGAAACGTGGCCTGTCATCCACGCAGCGCTGCACGAAACCTTCGTTACGATGGAGGTGGAGCCCTGGACATTCGAGGAAACGAAGGCGCGGGTTCGTCATTCGATGCAGGAAAGTTTCCCAAAACTATTCCAGGACCGCTGGGAAACCGCCCGCGACGTGTTCTATGGCGCCTATGAAAAAGCGCACCTGGAACATTTGGAACCCTGTGAGGGCGCGGGGGAATTACTGGCGACACTTGATGGCTATGGGGTTCCTCTGTGCGTCGTTAGCAATAAAACCGGTCGTTATCTGAGGTTGGAGGCTGCCCATCTGGGCTGGTCGGGTTATTTCGGCCAATTGGTCGGCGCGGGGGACGCGGCGCGCGACAAGCCAGCGCCTGAACCTGTGGCTCTGGCGTTGCAGGGCAGCGGCGTGGAGCCCGGCGATGACGTATGGATGGTGGGTGATTCCGGCGTCGACATGGAAATCGCCTATGCAACCGGCTTGAAACCCGTGGTGCTGCGGCGCGAACCGGCGCCGGCGGGGGAATTCGATAAATTTCCGCCAAGCTCGCAATTTTCCAGCTGCGCGGCGCTGGCTGCGTTCGTCGAAACGTTCCTGGTGGAAACGCCACCACAATAATTTTCCCGTCCGGAATACGCCAAAATTAGCCAAAATGAGACCAAAGTGGCGGTGAAATACGTAATCTTTTAGGAAAACACGGTTTAGCCTGTTGCTCTGGAAGCCGTATCGCTTCAAAATCCGTTGGCTTATGATTCAAAATTCGTGGCGTCACATAACCAGCGTCGGCAGCAGCCGGACAATTTCGACTTTTATGACGCCAAGGGGGAGGCTTGGGCCAGCGCAAGCGGGCTCCAACAAATAAAAGGTGAGGATATAAAGCCATGCCATCAGAAAAATCTCAAAACGTACAGGATGTCTTTCTAAATCATGTCCGGAAAAACAAATTTCCGGTAACCGTCTTTCTTGTTAATGGCGTGAAACTTCAGGGTATTATTACCTGGTTTGATAATTTTTGCGTTCTTTTGCGTCGCGATTCGCACTCTCAGCTCGTTTACAAACACGCGATTTCCACGGTCATGCCGGCGCAACCAATCCAACTTTTCGAAGGCGACGGCGCCGCTGACAGTGATGAGGGCGGTGAGGATTGACCCAGCCGGTCGATGAACGCGACGGTGTTGAAAACGGTCGCGCGATTGTTCTGAACCCGGAAATTCGACAACGCGGGGCGCGCGATAGCGATGCGCGTCTGCTTGAAGCCGTCGGTTTGACGGCGGCGATTAATCTGGACGTCGTTCATAACGAAACCATTCGGGTGACGAAAGCGCGCCCGGCGACCTTGATTGGCGGCGGGGGCGTAGAGCGTATTGGCGGCCTGATCAAGGCGCTCGACGTTGATCTTGTGGTGGTCAACGCCGCGTTGACGCCAATCCAGCAACGCAATCTCGAACAGGCCTGGAACTGCAAGGTCATCGACCGGACAGGGTTGATTCTGGAAATTTTCGGCGCCCGGGCGCGAACCCATGAAGGCGTCTTGCAGGTCGAGTTGGCGGCGCTTGGCTATCAGCGGTCGCGATTGGTGCGAAGCTGGACGCATTTGGAGCGCCAACGCGGCGGATTTGGGTTTCTGGGTGGTCCCGGTGAAAGTCAGATCGAAATCGACCGGCGTTTAATCGATCAGCGTATCGATAAGCTGAACCGTCAATTATCCAACGTGAAGCGGACCCGCGCGTTGCACCGTTCGGCCCGTAAAAGAATTCCGACTCCGGTCATCGCCCTGGTTGGTTACACCAATGCGGGAAAGTCGACGCTGTTCAATAAATTGACTGGCGCTGACGTCATGGCCGAAGATCTTTTGTTCGCGACGCTCGATCCCACCATGCGGCAAATCAAGTTGCCGTCGGGACAAGACGTTGTGGTGTCCGACACTGTCGGGTTCATTTCGGATTTGCCGACCGGCTTGATCGCGGCGTTCCAGGCGACGCTGGAAGAAGTGCGGGAAGCGGATGTGGTCGTGCACGTCCGTGATGTATCGCACGCGCAATCCGATGAGCAAAAAGAAGACGTTGAGGCGATCCTGTCGGAAATTGGCCTCGATCTGGAGTTACAGACCTTGATCGAGGTGCTGAATAAAGTCGATTTACTTCAGGACGAAGAACGCAAAGAAATTGCCGTTCGGGCGCAGCGCAACATGGATGTCGTCGCGGTGTCGGCGTTGACCGGCGAGGGGTGCGACGCCCTGGTTGATTGTATCGACGAACGCTTGGCGCGATCCCGGCGGCGGGTCGACATCGCCCTGGACGCCGCGGACGGCGCCGCTGTCGCTTGGCTTTACGCGCATGGCGACGTTCAGGGTCGTCGCGATGAAGGGCGTGACTTGACGATTTCAGTCTCGATTGACCCGGCCGAATTAGCGCGTTTCCAACGACGGTTCAAAGCGGCGGTGTTATTGGAAACTGTCGGTTGACAGCGGGTTAGCGGCCCGGTATAGCACTCACCTTATGAGAGTGCCAGCAAGACCGCTGGCACCTTATCTACAACATAATATGGAGAAAATTCATGAGTATTCGGCCTTTGCACGACCGCGTGCTGGTCAAGCCGCTCGATGCCGAGACGAAGACCGCAGGCGGCCTGATTATCCCTGACACCGTTCAGGAAAAGCCCCAGGAGGGCAAGGTTGTTTCGGTTGGCGCTGGAACGAAAGCCGAAGACGGAACCGTGACGCCGCTTGACGTTAAAAAAGGCGATCGGGTTCTGTTCGGAAAATGGTCTGGCACGGAAGTGAAGGTCGACGGCGATACGCTGATGATCATGCGCGAGTCGGACATCATGGGCATCCTCGAGTAAGGGAGAGAAAATAACATGTCGAAAGAAGTAAAGTTTGGCGGAGAAGCCCGCGCGAAGATGCTGAAAGGCGTCGATATCCTGGCGGACACGGTCAAAGTCACGCTCGGCCCCAAGGGTCGTAATGTCGTTCTCGACAAATCGTTCGGCGCGCCGCGCATTTCCAAGGATGGCGTTTCCGTCGCCAAGGAAATCGAACTTGAAGACAAGTTCGAGAACATGGGCGCTCAGATGGTCCGCGAAGTCGCGAGCCGCACCAGCGATGAAGCCGGTGACGGCACCACGACCGCGACCGTGCTGGCGCAGTCCATTGTTCGCGAAGGCGCAAAGGCCGTCGCGGCGGGCATGAACCCGATGGATCTCAAGCGCGGCATCGATCTCGCCGTTGACGCCGTCGTCGCGGACATCCGCAAGCGGGCCAAGTCCATCCGCACCAGCGAGGAAATCGCCCAGGTCGGCACGATTTCCGCCAATGGCGAAAAAGAAATCGGCGACATGATCGCCGAAGCCATGGACAAGGTTGGCAAGGAAGGCGTCATCACCGTCGAAGAGGCGAAAAGCCTGGCGACGGAACTCGATGTCGTTGAAGGCATGCAGTTCGACCGCGGTTATCTGTCGCCGTATTTCGTGACGAATGCCGAAAAAATGACCTGCGACATGGAAAACCCCTTCATCCTTCTGCATGAATCGAAATTGACCAGCCTGCAGCCACTGCTGCCGATCCTGGAATCAATCGTTCAATCGACGCGTCCGCTGCTGATTCTGGCGGAAGATGTCGAAGGCGAAGCGCTCGCCACCCTGGTGGTGAACAAGATTCGTGGCGGATTGAAGGTCGCTGCGGTCAAGGCGCCGGGTTTTGGCGATCGTCGGAAGGCGATGCTGGAAGACATCGCGATTTTGACCGGCGGTCAGGTCATTTCCGAAGATTTGGGCATCAAGCTTGAAAACGTGACCCTGGACATGCTGGGTTCGGCGAAGAATGTGTCGCTGACCAAGGATGAATCGACCATTGTCGGCGGCGCCGGCAAGAAGAAGGACATCGCGGCGCGCTGCGCTCAAATTTCCGCGCAGGTCGAGGAAACCTCGTCTGAATACGACAAGGAAAAGCTGCAGGAACGTCTGGCGAAATTGTCCGGCGGCGTCGCGGTTATTCGCGTCGGCGGCATGACGGAAATGGAAGTGAAGGAACGCAAGGACCGTGTCGAGGATGCGATGTACGCAACCCGCGCCGCGGTTCAGGAAGGCGTTGTGATTGGCGGCGGTTGCGCCCTGTTGTACGGCGCCAAGGCGTTGGACAAGCTAAACCCGGACAACGACGACCAGAAAGTCGGCGTATCCGTCGTTCGGCGTGCGCTTGAAGCGCCAGCCCGTCAAATTGCCGAGAACGCCGGCGTTGATGGCGCTGTCGTCGCGGGCAAGCTGCGGGAAAACAAGGATCAGAAGGTCGGCTTCAATGCGCAGACCGGTAAATACACCGACTTGTTCAAAGCCGGCGTTATTGATCCCGCCAAGGTGGTTCGCACCGCCCTGCAGGATGCGGCGTCTATCGCCGGATTGTTGATCACGACCGAAGCCATGGTCGCCGACAAGCCGGAACCGAAAGGCGCCATGCCCCCCATGCCCGGTGGTGACATGGGCGGTATGGGTGGAATGGGCGGCATGGGCGGCATGGGCTTCTAGACGCCATATTTCCCAAGCACACCTAATCGTGTACAAAAGGGTCGCGCCTCGGCGCGGCCCTTTTTTTGCCCGAATAGTTGGACATTCATGATTCCAGACCCCGATAAAGTCGCCGATTTCATTCGTGAAACGGCCGCGCTGGATGTATTACCCCGGTTTCGCACCTTGGCGAGCCACGAAATTATCGAAAAATCGCCGGGCGACGTTGTGACCGTTGCGGATCATGATGCAGAGGAACGCCTGACGCGCATGTTGAACGGTTTAACGCCGGGCGTGCTCGTCGTCGGCGAAGAAGCCGTTCATGGCGACGCCTCGCTATTGGAGAAGCTCGACTCGGACGAGCCCATGTGGATTCTGGACCCGGTCGATGGAACGGCGAATTTCGCCGCCGGTCGCCCCATCTTCGCCGTGATGGTCGCCTATGTGACGGAAGGCAAGGTGCGCGGCGGCTGGATTTATGCCCCTGTCGCCGACGAAATGGTCGTCGCGATGGACGGCGAAGGGACCCTGTTGAATGGCGCCCGGCTTGGCATTCAATGTCCCGGCGCCATCGAGGGTTTAAAAGGCCGGATCAATTACGGCGTCTTTGACGAACATCGCCGTCCGGCGTTGCGAAAGCGGATCGCCGACACCTTCGAGGTCGACAAAAGCGCCCGCTGCGCCGGACATGAATTTGTCACGCTGGCGAAGGGGGAATACGATTTTCGTATCTACAAACGGCTATGGGCGTGGGATCATGCGCCCGGAACCTTGATACATACCGAAGCCGGTGGCTATTCGGCGCGTATCGACGGGACGCCTTACAAGCCAAACGAACGAACCGAAGGCTTGATGTGCGCCCCAAACCGGGAAAGTTGGGATGAAATCCGCGACTTCATGATGCGGGATTAATCTGGTGTCCTGATCGACAGATTCATAACAGGGAGTTTTCAGACATGGCGAAAGTTGCGTGGATAGGGTTAGGCGTGATGGGATATCCCATGGCGGGATATGTCTCCAAGGCGGGACATGATGTCACCGTTTATAACAGGACCACGTCCAAGGCGTCTAAATGGGCCAAAAAATTTGGCGGCAAGACCGCTAAAACACCTAAAGACGCCGCCAAAAACGCCGATTTCGTCTTCTGTTGCGTTGGCAACGACGATGATCTGCGCAGCGTCGTGCTGGGGGACAAGGGCGCCTTCGCCGGCATGAAGAAGGGCGCTATCTTCGTCGATAACACGACCGCGTCGGCGAATGTCGCGCGTGAATTGGCGGCGGCGGCGAAAAAAATCGGCGTGGGATTCGTCGATGCGCCGGTGTCCGGTGGTCAGGCGGGGGCCGAAAACGGCACGCTGACGGTCATGTGCGGCGGCGCGGCGAAGGATTTCAAGGCCGCTTTCCCGGTTATCGACACCTATGCGCAGGCCGCGGTTCTGTTGGGCAAGACCGGGAGCGGGCAATTGACCAAGATGGTCAACCAGCTTTGCATCGCCGGTATTGTTCAGGGCCTGTCGGAAGGCGTCAATTTTGGCATGAAAGCCGGTCTGGACATGGAAAAAGTCGTGCAGGTGATTTCCAAGGGCGCGGCCCAATCCTGGCAAATGGATAACCGGGCGGCGACCATGGTGGCGGGAAAGTTTAATTACGGATTTGCGGTCGATTGGATGCGCAAGGATCTGGCGATCTGCTTTGAAGAGGCGAAGAACAACAAGGCGCGGCTTCCCGTGGCGGCCCTGGTCGATCAGTTCTATGGGCATGTTCAGGTTCGCGGCGGCAAGCGATGGGATACGTCGAGCCTCATCCACCTTCTGGCGAACGACTAGACTGTCAGCCTTTCGGCTCCAGCCGTTTGGCGTCCTGCCAGCGCGCCTCCATCTCCGCCAGTGTGGCCTTGCTGATGTCGTGGCCATCGGCGGCGAGGCTGTCTTCCATGTAGCGGAAGCGGCGCTCGAACTTTGCATTGCAGTGTCGCAGGGCGGCTTCCGGGTCGATTTTCAGGTGCCGGGCCAGATTAACGACGGAGAACAGAACGTCGCCGATTTCATCGGTGAGCCGTTCCGGCGGCGCGGCGGTGTCAATCTCGTGGCGCAGTTCGTCCAGTTCCTCGCGAAGCTTATCCTGAGGACCGTCGAGGTCCGGCCATTCGAACCCAACTCGCGCGGCGCGTTTTCCCAGTTTTTCGGCGCGGGTCAGCGCCGGTAGCGCCAGCGGGACGCCGTCGATGGCGCCCGCGCGTTGACCTTTAGCGTCGGCGGCGGCCTTTCTTTCGGCGGCTTTCTGCGATTCCCAACTGGCCCGCTGAGCGTCGAGGTCTTCATGCATTTCATCGCCGAATACATGGGGGTGGCGACGCACCATTTTGTCGGCGATAGCCTTGGCGACGGCGTCAAAATCAAAATCGCCCGATTCCTCGCCAATACGTGCGTGAAACACGACCTGTAGCAACAAATCGCCCAATTCATCCCGCAACGCCGCTATGTCGTTTTGCTGGATCGCATCGGCGACCTCGTAAGCTTCCTCGATCGTATAGGGCGCGATAGTCGCAAAGGTTTGCGCGATGTCCCATGGGCACCCGGTTTCGGGATTTCGCAGGCGGGCCATGATTTCAAGAAGACGCGTAAGATTCTCGGTCATCAATATCTCATTCTATTCATCTTCACGGCGATATAGTTTGACCGGGCAGGGCGCCGCTTTGTTGCAGGCGTTGGAGCCGTTGCGGTGAAAGATACGCTTCAATGGGGCCGAAATGTGATCGCACGATAAGATTTTTTACCGGATCGGCGTCATCCAAGCCATCCAGAAGCGTCTGACGATATCCATACATGTCCGCCAGCAACGTAGCGGATTCCGTTTCGACCAGATCAAGCGCCGGATTGTCCGGATCGGCGGCGTAACGAACCGCCTGTTCGGCGAAGGGGCGATGCGCTTCATTGGTCGAACTCAGTAAAAAATCAGCCAGCGTGTCCAATTGCAGCGGGGCGCGCGACATTTGGCCTTGCAGATAGGCGTCAGTGGATAATTTGCAGATCGTCACCGTTGCGCCGTCGGTGAACATTTCAATGTCCCTTGGATCCGGATAGCAGTGCAGGATGAAATCATAATCGATGGTGCTTTCCCAGCGGCGGCAATCCGGATTGGGGATCATGGCGACCGGGTGCGGGAAAAATGTGCGGCACAACAAGCCATTCCCTACGGGCCAGGACATCTGGCTGGGGTAAGCGGGGCCGACGCCATCCTGCATATAACTGATTTGCGCCGCCGCGTGGGGAAACGCCGCGATCATGGCGCCCAATGTCCTGGCGTCAACGCCATGTCCGCGCGCCAGGGCGCTGGCCAAGGCGTCCTGGGATTGTTCCAGCGACAGCCGAACGGTGGGCGAAACCACCGCTTTCTTGCCGCGTTGCAGGGCGTCGAACATGATCGGGAACGCACCGTCGGAATATAATAAATCAGAATCACCGACGAACAGGACTTCGGGCGGGTCGTTTGCGGCAATCTGGTCGAGGAGATGGAACACGGAGACCTGGTTCAGAAAATTCTTGAACGTCGCGCCGCTATAGGGCGACAAATGCTGCGCAATTGTCTCACCCTCGAATACAGTATCTTCAAAGGTGTGCATGACGATTTCCGCGTGGCTCGCCAATGCGGTGGTGCGTTGCATCAGGTAGGGCGCGGATTCGGCGTTCGTGTAGAAGTGATAGATAAGGTTCGCCTTGGCCGACAGGGCCGGGATGTTGCCCGGAGACAATTGCGTCGCCAGCGCAGTATCGACGAATTTATCGATATACGGCGCGTCCCAGACCGACACGAGTACATGCGCAACGGGGCCGTCCGTCATTGTCGCGTCAATCAATCGGCGCCTTCGATGATGAACGTCCTGCTGTCCGAAACCGACAGGCGCAGGGCCAGCAAATCCTTGTAGTCATCGGACCGATAGAACTCCAGGGCGCGGGCGTAGCTGGGGAACTTCACCACGACAACCCGCCCCAGGGGCGGCGCGCCTTCGACTGCTTCGAACTGGCCGCCGCGCACAATGAATTCGCCGTCATATTTGGCTATGGCGGCAGGCGTGCCCGCTTTATAGGTTTCGTATTGTTCCGCGTCTTTCACATCGACTTGCGCGATCAAATATCCAGCAGGCATGGCGGTTCCTTTCAAGAATAGAGAAATCCGAATTTACGAACTATTTCTGGCGGCGCCAATCTGTATGAAACTTTGAACGTTTCGCCATTAGATTGCATTTACTTTAAATGTCCGGGGATTTTACTTCATGATACTTTATGTTACTTTA
Source organism: Rhodospirillaceae bacterium (assembly GCA_018660965.1). Lineage (GTDB taxonomy): Bacteria > Pseudomonadota > Alphaproteobacteria > UBA8366 > JABJJH01. Next base: position 12,032 of record JABJJH010000235.1, read on the forward strand.
CATTGTGTTTATTTTATTTGCAGGAGCTGATTATGGGAAATAATAAAAAATTAACCCCAATTGCATTAACCGTTTCACTAATGACCGGCTTGGTCTTTACGACCAACGTTTCAACTGCGACTGCCGGTGTTATTCTCGATGGCGTGAGTGATTCTTTATATACGGGTTTAGCCAACGATCCCGCATACGCAAGCGTTGGACAGATCGTCGGGCAAACGCCGACATCGGGTTTTTACGCCTCGGCCAACGTGATCGGCGACAGATGGGCGCTCACCGCGGCGCACGTCGTAGATAACGCGACGAATTTGGAATTCATCATTAACGGCAATACGCATACCGCGATCAACTGGACGCCCCATTCAAGTTGGGATGGACGGTTGAGCAAAGGATACGATATTGGCCTGATTGAATTCGAAGTGAGTTTGGGCGTGACGCCAGCCGATTTGTATGCCGGAAAATCCGAACTCGAAACGGTCTCGACCGCTGTCGGTTACGGTTCCACCGGGATAGGATCAACGGGTGCGACCCACTACGACGGTAAAAAGCGGGCCGGCAACAACATGATCGACGCCTTGCTTACGATGCAGGGCAAACCGGGCCAGGAAAGCCGCGTGTTGCTGACTGATTTTGACAACCCGCTAGACCCGAATGACAATTCGTGGGGAGATGACACCCCGTTGCCGTTGGAGTATTTGATAGCGCCGGGCGATAGCGGCGGCGGATTGTTTATCGACGAAGGTGGCAATACATTATTGGCGGGTATTCATTCGTTTGGCTGGGGCCGTCTTGATGGGAACCCGGACTCCGATTATGGCGATGCGGCCGGACACACCCGCGTTTCCAGCTTCTATAACTGGATTATGGACACCATGAACGGCGTTCCGGATGAAGGCGGTGGTGGTGGCGGCAATGGTCGCGACAAACCAGGCAAGGGAAAGAAAAACGGATCCTTAGACCTTGCCGCATTTTCGGTTGAGCCCGTGCCGGAACCCGGTGCGCTGGCCTTATTTGCTATCGGGCTGGTGGGACTGACCATCGTTCGGAAAAAGCGTGGGCCCAGGGGCTAAGTCACCGAGAATTGCGTTCCGGTCTGTCATACCGTGCACCAAATGCCCCCAGCATCCGTTGTGATGGGCGGTGGCGGATCCAACAAATTAATTGGCGCGATCCAGACAGCTACGTCATCAAGCAGGCTTGGTTTTTCGGACCGCTTTTTCGACCCGCTTCAAGACTTCAAGAAGTTCTTCACGGTGGCCTTTATCCATGCGCGGTTCCTCGTCCAGCGAATCTGCCCAGGCTGACAGGATATCCGCCAGTAGATAGTGGTGCAGGTGGATTTCCACCGCGCGCTTTTCCGCGCCTGATCGCGACAACTTTATGAACAGCCCATCGTCCTCTGTCCGGGCCTCGAATTTAGATTCGCGCGCGAAGGACCCCATATAAAACTTGTCCGGGAAATCCACCGCGACTTGAGCCTTATCCGGAATTGGATGCGTTGTTTTATGCGCCATGATTTTTTCAGTTGATGCGGCGCGCACCTTACAGCGACGCCAGGGTTTCCAGTTGGTTATGATTAGGGCAAGCGTGAAGTTGATCCTCGACGCTTTCCAGGTCAGCGAAGCACTCGTCATATAACGGGCACTCATCACAAACTTCACCCATGCACGGCAACATTCCCGGCGCCGCTTTTTCGGCGCTGTCGGGGTTGATGGAGAGATTTTCAAGCATCGCCAATAAGGGTGGCGGCAAGGTCTTTACATCAATCAGATACATTTCGGTTACCCCTCGTTATCTACTCTATCAAGAAATATAGGCTGCCGTTCAAAGGGCGCCGTGATCTATGTCAAGATCCAGAATTTGACGCCAGTGCGCTTACATCCTTTGCGCAGATGTGTTCGAATGCTTGCTGATTACGACGACTTGAAAATATAGGGAAGGAACGGTGTCTTCATGGAGAAGGAATTGCCGTGGCAGTGGGAAGATGCGACTTGGCGCGCGATCGTGGACAAGGTCCGCGCCGGGCGGTCCCTAAAACCAAAAGCATGGAAGGGCGGCGCAAAGGTCGCCGTGGCTTTGTCCTTCGATTCCGATCATGAAACCGGAACCTTGCGAGAAGGGCAGATTTCACCGGGTAAATTATCGCAAGGGCAATATGGCGCCCGCGCCGGAATTCCGAGAATTCGCAATTTGTTGACGAAATACGACATCCCCGCCAGTTTTTTTGTGCCGGCTGTCGTGGCGAAGCTGTACCCCGACGAACAACGGGAATTGGCGGAATTGGGGCATGAAATCGGCATCCACGGATGGATTCACGAACGCAACAGCATCTTGCCGCCGGAAGCCGAGCGCGATTTGCAATTACGCGCGGGGGACGTTCTGGAACAGGCTTGCGGCGTGCGTCCG
>JABJJH010000048.1 GCA_018660965.1 Rhodospirillaceae bacterium
GCGCGCAAATCGGCGGGCATCGCGTCATGGGCCGCCGCCAAGTCGGCGAAATACGTGTCGCCGCCGTCTGCGGGAATTTCAATTCCATACAGCAGCGTCGCCCAGCTTGGCCGCGCCGTGTAGCACTGGTCCGTGTGCCAGCCGAGGTCGCCATCGCCCAACGACCCGAGCGCCCGCCCGTCTTCCTTCAGGTTGGAGACATACATGATTTCCGGAAAGTCGGGCGAATGAAACATGCTGCGCACATGCACGAACAGCGGCCCCATGCGCTTGGTGAACGCGAGTAATTCTTCATCGGACAAATGTTGGTCGTGCAACACCACGACCTTGTTTTCCATCCAGGTTTGCCGGAAGGCCGCGATGTCCGCCTTGGTGCGTATATCGGCGAGCTGAACGCCGCTGATTTCCGCGACGAACCCGGACCCGACCTGCTGGACCTGCCCGACCTGCAACACCATCCTATTCCGCCGCCGCCGCGTTCGCGTCGGATTCGAAGCGGAAGCCCTTGTAGCCATCGGCCACCATTTTTTCGCATATTTTGCGATACACGCCGACGCCGCCGATATAGGGCATGAAGATGCGCGGTTTGCCGGGGATGTTGGCGCCCATGTACCAGGACGCCGCCGCCGGGTAGACCGTTTTGTAGGCCGCTGCGTTGACCTCTTCAACCCAGTCGTCCTCGGCCTCCAGGGTCGGCTCCATGACCACCAGATTGCGGTCCCGCATATGGACCAGCGTGTCGGTCACCAGATCGACGTGCTGCTCGATGGAGACGATCATATTGGACAGGACCGAGGGGCTGCCGGGCCCCGTAATCATGAACATATTCGGGAAGGATTCGCACATCAGGCCCAGATAGGTGCGCGGACCGGCGTCCCATTTCGTGCGCAATTCGGCGCCCGCGCGGCCTTGAATGTCGATCTTGAACAAGGTGCCGGTCATGGCGTCGAAGCCGGTGGCGAAGACAATGGCGTCGAAGTCGAACGACTGGTCCTGCACCACAAGTCCGGAGTCGGTTATGCGCTCGATGGGCGCTTCGCTGATATCGACCAACGCCACGTTGTCCCGGTTGTAGGTTTCGAAATAACCGCTGTCGACGCAGATGCGTTTGGCGCCGATGGGATAGTCTTTCGCCACCAGCCGTTCCGCGACTTGCGGGTCGCGCACGGTGGCGCGAATTTGGTTGCGGACGAATTCCGCCGCCGTTTCGTTGGCTTCCCGGCTGAAAATCAGATCGTTATAGGCCGATAGAAAGCCAGTGCCCCCCACCGCCCATCGCTTTGTGTACATTGCGTCGCGGTCTTCCGCGCTCACCGCCAGGGCGGATTCATCATTGAGGTCGCGGATGCTGCCTTTTCCGGTGTGGCGCTGTTCTTCGCGAAGGGCGGGGTAGTTATCCTTCCAGGATTGCGCGTATTCCGCCGTCATCGGCTGGTTTTGAGTGGGCAGCGAATAGTTCGGCGTGCGCTGAAAGACGGTCACATGGTCGGCCTGTTCCGCCAGAACCGGAATGGCCTGAATGCCCGATGACCCGGTGCCGATCACCGCGATGCGCTGGCCGGTGAAATCAACGCCGTCATGGGGCCAATTGCCCGTGTGGTAGGTCGCGCCCTTATAGTTGGAAAGCCCTTCGAAATCGGGCGTCTGCGCGGTCGAGATACAGCCGGTCGCCATAATGCAAAAGCGTGCGGAAATTTGTTCGCCCGTGGCGGTTTCCATCGCCCAGCGCCGTTTTCCTTCGTCGAAATGGGCCGATGTCACGGTCGTGTCGAAGTCGATGTCCCGGCGCAGATCGAACCGGTCGGCGACGTGATTGGCGTAGGCGAGGATATCGGGCTGGGCCGAGAATTTTTCCGGCCACCACCATTCCTGCTCCAGTTCTTCGGAAAAGGAATACGAATATTGCATGCTTTCCACGTCGCAGCGCGCGCCCGGATAGCGGTTCCAATACCAGGTGCCGCCCACGCCGCTCCCGGTTTCGAACACTCGCGTCGAAAATCCCAACCCGCGCAGGCGGTGCAACAGGTAAAGCCCGGCGAACCCGGCCCCGACAATGACGACATCGCACTTTTGTTCGCTCATCTCGCCCAAACCTCATTGTTGGTAGTTACGCCATGATATCGCCATTCCCAAGGGTCGCCAAGGTCCGGACATTTGCGCGCGCCCCTTGCGCGTGACGAAAAACATATTACGCTTATAAAATTGCGTATATCCGTTGGTTAAAAGGGAGTCCGTCATGCAGCACCCAACCATCAATCCATTGGGAGACACTTTCGGCGCAGAGGTCGTCGGCCTTGATTTAAGCCAGCCGATCGAGCCCGCAGTCGTCGAAGAGCTCAATCAGGCGCTGTTGGACAATATCGTGCTGGTGATCCGCGATCAGGATTTAACGGCGCAGGAATTTCGCAACGGCATGGCGAATTTCGGCGAGCCCATGCTGCAACACCGCGAAGCCTTCCGGCTGCCGGAATGCCCCGATGTCAGCCGCATCATCAACCGCGAAAAAATGCGCCCCGCCGCCATGTGGCACACCGATCACACCAACCATGAACGCCCACCGAAGGCGACCATCCTGTACGCGCGGAAACTGCCCGCCGAAGGCGGCGACACCTGTTTTGCGAATATGTACGCCGGGCTGGATAATTTATCGGAAGACTCCCGCGCGCAGATCGAGGATCTGGTCACGCTTAACTCCATGGAGCCGAACAATCCCACCTATTCCGCTGGCGACCGGGACGAATTCGCCCAGGCCGTGCGCCACCCCATGGTGCGGACGCATCCGGAAACCGGGAAAAAGGCGCTGTATTTCCATGTGTCCAAGGCGCTCGACATTGACGGCATGGAAACCCCAAAAGTGCGCCCGTTCCTGGACGATTTGCTCGATCAGGCGATCAAGCCGGAAAACAGCCTGCGCCACCATTGGACGCTGGGCGACGTCGTCATCTGCGACAACCGCTGCGCCGTGCATCGCGCCGATCCCAATTACGATCAGGCCGAAGAACGGCTGCTGTGGCGCATCATTCTGCAAGGCGACAAACCGGTTAAATAAGGACCATAATCATGTCCAACGCCCTGCCCCTGACCCGGCCCCTGACTGGATCGTGCCAATGCGGCGCGGTGACCTATGAAGTGACCGAAGAACCGTTGGCCGCCCTGGCCTGTCACTGCAAGGATTGCCAGAAGCTATCGGCCAGCGCGTACTCCACCACGGTGCAAGTCCGCGCGGATGCGCTGAAGATCACCGGGGAATTGAAAGTTTTCGAGCGAACCGCCGACAGCGGACGGCGCAACTTCGCTTATTTCTGCCCGGATTGCGGCAACCGCATCTACCATCAGGACCCCGAAGCGCCCGGCATGAAACGTTTGAAGGCGGGCACCTTGAACAACGCCCCCATCCCCGAACCCAAGGTCCATGTCTGGGTGTCGCGCAAACAGCCCTGGGTCGTCATTCCCGACGGAATCCCCACCTTCGAGGAAGGCATCACGAAAGACGATTACCGGAAAATTTTCAGGCGCTAAATTTCGATCACGCCGCGCATGACCGGAACGCAGCGCCCGGAGACGGTCACGCCGTCGATATTACCTTGCGCCTTACAAACCGTAACGTCGATTTCGCTGCGCCGCCCCATTTCCACGCCTTGTTCGATCTGAATGGCTGCGGTCGCGTCCGCACGCGGGTCCAGCGACATCAGGAACGCGCCAAGCGCGGCGGACGCGCTTCCCGTCGCCGGGTCTTCCACCGTACCGCCCAATGGCGAAAACATGCGCGCGCGCAACTGCTCGACGCCTTCATCCTTGCGCGCGTACACAAAGATCGACAACCGGCCGACGGCATTGTCATCGCCGTGCCGCGCCAGCGCGTCCGCGAAGGCGTTTGTGTCGGGGCGCGCGTTCGAAAGCGACGCCAGATCCGTTTCGACCATGAAGAATGGTATGCCGACCGAAGCCGATGTGGGCGCGTGCCGGTCCATGCGAATATCGCCGGGCGCCAGTGACAAACAACCCGCGACTATTGCTGCGTCCATTGTCGCCCCGGTTTTCAGAGGTTGCGGCGCCTTGATGCTTGCACCGACCACAACGCCGCCGTCATCGAGCAATGCAACCTCGACCAACCCGGCCTTTTCCTCGAAACGCATGGTTGAACCCACGGGTTTTCCGAACACGGCCCCCTGCCCGCCCAGATAATAACCGGTCCCGACATTGGGATGCCCCGCAAACGGCAATTCACGAGACCGGGTAAAGATTCGAACGCGCGCGGTATTGATCACATCTTCGGGCGGCAGGACAAAGGTCGTTTCTGAATAGTTGAATTCCGCCGCGATGGCCTGCATCTGACTGCCCGACAATCCGCGCGCATCCGGCACAATCGCCAACGGATTACCACCAAAACGATCCACCGTGAAAACATCGACGGTGGCGTAGGAAAACTCAGACATTTTCGGGCTCCATTGAAGGGATCGGGCCAAGGCGGCAAGCGGCCAAAATACGTGCGGACTTTAGCGGCGTGAAACCTTGGCGTATATAAGGGTCGGAAAATTAAAACATATCGCATGGGGCAATCTCGATGACGGGAACCGAACAAACGGCGTGGCGCTATCCGGAAGCGTTGGTTGAAACCGATTGGCTGGCAGCCAACCTCGACGATCCGAATTTGCGTATTTACGATTGCACGACGTATCTGCGCGCGCCGGGCGACAATCTGGACGTGCCCTATATCGTTGAAAGCGGTCGCGCGGATTTTGACGCGGCGCATATACCCGGCGCCGGATTTCTCGATCTTCAGAGCGAACTTTCGGACAACGCCAATCCGTTGCGCTTCACCATGCCCGCCCCCGACGTTCTCGCCGCCGCATTCGCGGCCAAGGGAATTGGCGACGACACCCGTGTCATCCTGTACAGCCGGGGCGCCATGCAATGGTCAACGCGTATCTGGTGGATGCTACGCGCCATTGGTTTCGACAACGCCGCGATCCTGAACGGCGGCTGGGAAAAATGGGCCGACGAGGGCCGCCCGGAATCGACGCGCGCCCCTGACCACGCCCCCGCCATGCTAACAGCCAATCCACGCGACGGACTGTTCGTGGGCAAGGATGCGGTCATGGCGGCGATTGGATCAGAGTCAATTTGCACGCTGAACGCCCTGAGCGCCGAGTTGCATAGCGGCGCGGGTGAACGCTATGGACGGCCCGGTCGCATTCCCGGCAGCGTGAACGTGCCCGCGGCGTCACTGGCGGACACGGCGAGCCGCGCCCTGTTGTCCCCGCAAGCCGTGCAACAGGCGTTTACCGCCGTCGGCGCCGCGCCGGACAAGAAGATCATCACCTATTGCGGCGGCGGCATCGCGGCGTCCCTGGACGCCTACCTGCTGCACCAGCTTGGCTATACCGACATCGCGATCTACGACGCTTCCTTAAGCGAGTGGGCGCCCGACCCGGACTTACCCATGGAAACCGATTAAGCGTCGGTTCAGGGTACAAGCATGAGTTTCGCCAGGGCGCTAACGCTGTTCGCCGCGCCGGGGTTCTTCCGGCTCTGGCTGATTGGGCTGCTCACTGGCATTGTCCGCTGGCTGGAGATGCTGGCGATCGGCGTTTATGTCTACGACATTACCGGGTCGGCGTTTCACGTCGCGTTGTTTTCGATTTCGCGTATGGTCCCGCTGGCGTTGTTCGGCGCGGCGGCGGGCGCCGTCGCCGACCGCTTCGACAAAAAATCCACGCTCGCCATCGTCTTGTGCATCGTCGCCGCCGGTTCGCTGACCCTGGCCATACTGACCTTGTCCGGGGCGTTGGAATTGTGGCACATCGCGGTGGGCGCCTTTGTTTCGGGCATCCTGTGGAGCATCGACTACCCGGTGCGACGCACCATGTTGAGCGTCATGGCGCCGCGCGACCAAATCGCATCCGCCATCGCCTTCGATTCCTGCACCAACGCGGGCACCAAGGCGCTGGGCCCGGCGACCGGCGGGTTGGCGCTGGCGCTGCTTGGCCTCGACGGGGTGTATTTCACCGGCCTTGGCCTGTATGCGCTTTCGCTGTTGCTGTTATGGCCCGTGGCGAGGCCTGTTTCGGCGGTGCGCGCCGCCGTCGCCGCCGTGGAAAGTTTCTGGCAAACCATGTGCGACGCCATGACGACGGTGCGGCGCGACCGCGCATTGAAATCCTCGTTGCTGGTCGCGGTTATCTTCAACCTGTTCGGCTTTCCCTACACCGCCATGGTCCCGGTCGTCGGGCGTGGCGATCTGGCGCTCGACCCCTTCACCGTCGGGTTGCTCTTGAGCGGGGACGGCGTGGGCGCGCTGCTGGTGTCGTTGGGCATCGCGTTTCTGGCCACCAACGCCATGCTGCGCCGGATTTACGTGTACGGCCTGATGACCAGCCAGTTCGCCATGCTCGCCTTCGCCTTCACCAGCCACGCGCTGCCCGCCAGCGTCGCTGTTTTCGCCGTTGGTCTGGGGGCGGGCTGTTATTCCGCGATCCAGACCACCATCATTATATTGACCGCGCCGCCGGAAAGCCGGGGGCGGCTGATGGGACTGATGGTCGTGTGCATCGGCATGGCGCCAATCGGATTCGCGCATGTGGGGTTGCTGGCGGAATGGCTGGGCGCGTCCATGGCGGTTGGCGTCATCGCAGCGGAAGGCATAATCGCGTTGACCCTGGTGCGGTTGATCTGGCCGGAAGTGACCAGCGCCCCGTTCGCCAGCGACAAGTAACGCTTACCCGCGTCGGTCGAGCACGATATAGCCGGCCGCATTGATGGACGCATCGAAACTGGCGGCGACGAAGGTTGAGGTTTCGTCTTCGGTGATGAGCGCCGGGCCGGAGATGCGCATGCCA
>JABJJH010000047.1 GCA_018660965.1 Rhodospirillaceae bacterium
AATCCGGCCTTTGCCGGGATTGCCTTGCGGACCTCCCCGCTCCGACGACGCGCTGTCCATCTTGCGGATCTCCCCGTATTCTTGCGCACCCGGAGCTGCATGACCTCTCGATAGCGCACATTGATTGCGACGCCTTTTACGCCTCCATCGAAAAACGCGATAACCCAGCCATTCGCGACCTCCCCGTGATCGTCGGCGGCGGCCATCGCGGGGTCGTGGCGGCGGCGTGCTACGTCGCCCGGCTTTATGGCGTCCGATCCGCGATGCCGATGTATACCGCCCTTAAAGCCTGCCCGGACGCCGTCGTCGTACGCCCAAACATGGCGAAATATAGCGCCGCCGGGCAAACAATACGCGCCATCATGCGGGATTTCACACCACTGGTTCAGCCCATTTCCATCGATGAGGCGTTTCTGGATTTATCCGGCACGCAACGGCTGCACGGCGCCAGCCCGGCGCAGAGCTTGGCGCGGATCGTCAATCGGATCGAAGATGAAATCGGCATCTCCGCCAGCATCGGGCTCAGTTACAATAAATTTCTCGCCAAGGTCGCCTCCGACCTCGACAAACCAAAAGGGTTCGCCGTTATTGGTCGCAATGAGGCCGTTTCATTCCTGGCGACGAAACCGGTCGGCGCCATCTGGGGTGTCGGGCGGGCGCTGCAAGCGACCCTGCGACGCCAGGGCGTCACCACAATTGGCCATTTGCAACGAATGACGGAAGCCGACCTGGTCACCAAACACGGGGCCATGGGCCGGCGCCTCTATCACTTTTCCCGGGGCGAAGACGATCGACCGGTAGACCCGGTCTCCAACACGAAAAGCATCTCTTCCGAAACGACGTTCGCCGATGACATTTTCAATTTTGATGAATTGCGCCGCCGCCTTTGGCCGTTGTGCGAAAAAGTCGCCGAGCGACTGAAAGCAAAGCACGTCATCGGTCAGACCGTGACATTGAAATTGAAACGCGCGGATTTTCGGCAGGTAACCCGGCGGCACAAAAGCGCCGATCCGACGCAACTGGCGGAAACCATCTACCAGACCGCCGTTCGCCTGTTGGAGCCGGAGGCAACGGGCCCAGCGTTCCGACTCATCGGAGTCGGCATGTCCGATTTAAAAAGCGAAACCGAGGCCGATCAACCTGACCTCCTGAATCAAATCGATAGTCGAGCATCGGAAATAGAACAAGCGATGGATGATGTCCGCGCGAAATCGGGGCCCAACGCCATCATCAAAGGCCGCTCGTTGATCTGAATATTGAGAATGAGCGCCCTAACATTGTGGCGAGGTCAAGGGCTCTATCTTGTCCAGAACGCCATTGAGCTTAAAGTCTCCGTAATCAAGCACCATTCTCGGCACGACGCCATTTGGCTGCATTTCCATCGACATTTCGAAATCGGGCTCACCGGTCTTATCGGAAATTTTAAAATAAGCGAGAAACATCGGCCATACGGTCGGGTTCGCCAGATTGTCCGTCAACGCGGGGTCCGGTCGGGATGCGCGCGGCGGCAACAAAAGCGCCGTCACCGACTGCGAACCTTCAAGCGCCCCGCCATCGAACAGAAAATGCGGTTGAAACCGACCCCCAGCCTCAGCAGTCTTCATCAGCGCCAGAATATGATTGGTCGGAAATTTCGTGCCTGCAGGTAATTCAATGTCCGTTTTTTCAGGAAGGTAGAATTTGGCCATTCCGGCCCCATCGGCGTTTAGCACCGCTTCACCCTGCACGATTTCATCCGGCGCCCCCGTCCGAACTCGTTTCACATTAAACCTGTATCGTAAACCGTCCTTGGATTCCCACGTAACAAAGCTGGTTTTCAGAATCCGTTCCGGCTCATCCGCATTAACCAGTTTCAGCAAGTAGCGTTGTTCGGTCGCCCATCCGTCGCACGCATCGGCCCATTCGAACGTCATACCGCCAGACACCGATACAACCGGACTGCCAGTCCGCGTCGACGCCAATTCCAGTTTATACGCCGCGCGATGGTGCGCGATTTCAAAGGCGAACCCACCGGTTGGCGCAAGGGCGGTTAATAAACCGACAGCAAAAACGACCACGATGGCGAAGCCACGGACGCCTACCAGTCTTTCAACCGGACGGATTGGTTTTGCTTGGCAAGCTAGACCGCACCATGGATGATGCGCGTCATTACAAATATCCTCGCTGTGCGAAACCCTAAGTGCAAAAGGATGCCTCATGTCCGACCGTCCAACTCTTCTCGTTACCCGCACCTTGCCTACGCTTGTCGAAGCCCGGATAACGACAGACTACGACGCGCGACTCAACAGTGACGACGCACAATATGACGATGACGCCCTGGTTGCCAGAAGTGTTGGTGCAAACGCGATTTTAACCTGTAGCACAGAGAAGTTTTCGGAACCGGTAATCCAGCAGTTACCCGATAGCGTGCGCGCCATCGCGACCTATTCCGTGGGATATGAACACATTGATTTGGACGCGGCGCGCGCACGCGACATTATCGTGACCAACACCCCCGATGTCCTGACGGACGCC
>JABJJH010000046.1 GCA_018660965.1 Rhodospirillaceae bacterium
GAGCTGCAGCTATCACGTGCTGTGGAATACGTTCAAGCGCATCGCATCGGGCTGTTCGGATGCGGAAAAGGCGAATTTGTTCCACGAAACCGCCACGCGGGTCTACCGGATCGACGCCGCATAAATCAAAAGGGGAGTTATCATGGAGCCAAGTCCGTATGGGCCATTCAAATACGTCCCCGTCAACCGCCGTCCCAAAATAACCTGGCCCGGCGGGGCGCGGGTTGCGTTGTGGGTCGCGCCGAACATTGAATACTTCGCGTTGGACGAACCGTTGCCGGGCGACGCGCATGAACGCCCCGGCGCGGGCGCGCATACGCCCATGGTGCGCGAATGGGGCGCGCGCGACTATGGCAACCGGGTCGGCGTCTTCCGCATCATGGAGGTGCTGGAACGCTACGGCATTCGCGCCACGGTGTCGCTGAACAGCAAGGTATGCGACGCGTTCCCCGAAATCATCGAGGATTGCCTGAAACTCGATTGGGAATTCATGGGCCATTGCCAGGGCAACATGCACCGCCTGAGCGAAATTCCGCCCGAGTCCGAACGCGAATACATCCACGAAACGATGGCGCGGATCAAAGCCGCGACCGGCAAGCAACCGGCGGGCTGGCTGGGCGCGGGGTTGGCCGAAACCTGGAACACCCTGGACTACCTTGTCGAGGAGGGCTGCCTCTACGTGTCCGACTGGGTCAACGACGACCAGCCCTACATGATGGACATCGACGGCAAGCCGCTGGTGTATCTGCCGTATTCGTTCGAGACCAACGATTCCCCTGCGATTGGCCGCAAGGGGTACACGCCGGGTGAATTCGAACGGATGATCAAGGATCAGTTCGATGTGTTGTACCGCGAAGGCGCGGAGTCCGGCCGGGTGATGGCGATATGCCTGCACCCCTTCATCATCGGGCAACCGCACCGGATCGGCGCGCTGGACAGGGCGCTGGACTATATTTGCAAGCATTCCGGCGTGTGGAAGGCGACCGGGTCGGAGATCGTCAATCATTACCTGAAGTCCGGCGTCACCTGGTGAACGGCGACACCGTCACCGGTCTGATCGACGGCCTCGCCGCCGCCAAGCCCAACGATGTCGCCGTCATCTACGACCCGAATGACGTGGGCGTCATCAACGACCCAAGCCGGATCACCTATGGCGAGTTGGCGGATATGGGGCGGAGGGCCGCGACGGGCTTGCGGGAACTGGGCGTTGGGTCGGGCGACCGCGTGGCGTTCTGGCTGCCGAATTGCCCGGCCTATCTGGCGTTGTATCTGGGGTGTTGCCGATTGGGCGCCATCGCGGTGGCGGTGAATACGCGCTTTCGCGCGGCGGAAGTCTCCGACATCCTCGGGCGGTCCGGGGCCAAGGTGCTGGCGATGTGGCCGGGGTTTCGCCATATCGATTTCCTCGGCCTGCTGGACGGCGTGGATTCGGCGGCGTTGGGCCAACTGGAAACGCTGATCCTTTACGACGAAGGCGAACCAGCGTCACCGCCTCCGTCCGCCGTGGCCCATTGCCGGGTCGTGGCCGCCGCCGATATTCTAACACAACCGCCCTTACGGGAAAACGCCGCGACGGCGAAAACCGGCGCCAACATCTTCACCACTTCGGGCACCACCAGCGCGCCGAAATTCGTACTGCATGGCCAGGGCGGCGTCGCAAGCCATGCCCGCACGGTCGCCGATTATTTTGGTTACGCCACGTCAAAGGGCGCGTTGTTGCAAATGCTGCCGTTGTGCGGCGTGTTCGGGTTCGTCCAGATGATGGCGGGGCTGGCGTCCGGGCAACCGACCGTCCTGACCGCCTCGTTCGACGCCAAGACCGCCATCGATGTAGCGGCGCGTCACAACGTCGTCAACTTCAACGCCACCGACGATATGATCCAGGCGATTCTGGATGTCAGCGACGCGGAACGCCCCCTGCCCAATTTACGATTCGCCGGAAGCGCCGCCTTCGCCACCAATTACGCCGAACTGGCCGCGCGGGCCGAAGCGCGCGGCGTTCGCATGACCGGTCTGTACGGTATGAGCGAGGTGCAGGCGCTGTTCGCGATTCAACCCATGAGCCTGCCCCTGCGCGACCGCATTCTTGGCGGCGGCGCGATGGCCGCGAACACCGCCCGGGCGCGCGTCCGCGACCCTGACAGCGGCGCCTTGCTGGCGCCCGGCCAGGCGGGCGAGTTAGAGCTGAAAGGCCCCAGCATGATGCTGGAATATTTTCAAAATCCCGCTGCGACGGCGGCCGCCTTCACCGATGACGAATTTTTGCGCACCGGGGATTTGGCGGAAATGACCGAAGACGGGCGCTTCATCTTCCTGCAACGCATGGGCGACGTGTTGCGGCTGGGCGGGTTCCTGGTCAGCCCGGCGGAAATCGAATCGCACCTTCAAGGCCACCCCGCCGTGGACGGTTGCCAGGTCGTCGGCGTGCGCACGGATCATGGGGACAAGCCGGTCGGGTTCGTGATATCGGCGGCGGGGGCGGCGTTCGACGAGGACGCCCTGCGCCGCCATTGCCTGGATAGGCTGGCGCGGTTCAAGGCGCCGGTGCGGATTTTCCCGCTGGACGAATTCCCCACCACGAAAAGCCCCAACGGGTTCAAAATTCAACGCGCCGCGCTGCGGGATATGGCGGCGGCGCGCCTATAGAGGCGGTTACTGCTTGAAAAATTCCGCCACGATTCCATTTACCGCATCGGGATATTCCCAGGCGGGGAATCCGCCCGCGCCGGGAATGCGCGCGCGTTGGACATTGGGCAACATCGTTTCCAATTGATCCGCGACCGCGACAAAGCCGGGCAGGTCGTGTTCGCCATTGTAGAGCAGCACCGGCAATTTCAAGTCCTTCAAGGCGTCTTCGATGGGCGCAATTGCGGCGCCCGGCTCCAACCAGGGGCGGCCTGAAAATTCGGCCAGAATGGCGCGTTGTTCCGCCGCCCGGCAGTCGACAGGATGACGGCGCATGACATCGAACCAGCCTTCCTCGAACCATCGCGCGCGCGCCGACTCCATGCCGTCCGACCGGGCCACTCGCCCCGCGCGGTCCAGCGCCTCAACCACAGCGACCATGGGCCGCCCCGGCAGCACGGGACCTTCGAGGATCAACGCGCGAAACCGGTCGGGATGACGGGACGCCAGCAGCAAGCCCAATGTCGCGCCGGTATGCGTGCCCCAATAATGAACCTCCACTTCGCCAAGGCTGTCGAGGGCGGCGACTACCGCGCCCGCCATTTCAGCTTGCCCAAAGGGACCGGGCAGATCGGCGGACAGCCCGTGCCCCGGCAGGTCGATCAGCAAAATTCGGAACCGGTCGCGGAACGCTTTTACCTGGGCGTCGAAGACGCGGCTGTCCTGCGCCATGCCGTGGACCAGCGCCAGCCATGGCGCGGTTGGTCCCGCATGGTCGATGATTTCGGCCTGCGCAGCGCTGGTGTACAATTCGGCCATAATGCGTGATGGTTCCCCTGAACGGAATATGAACGGAATTTCGGCAAGGATAAATCCAATGAGCAGAATCGACAAATGGGCGGATTACCTGCCCACCGACGAACTGGCGACCTACGCCAAGGGTAAGTTTGGCGAACCGGTCGGCATGGGCGCGCGCATCGCGTTGTTGAACATCGACACGACCTTCATGTTCGTCGATCCCGCCTATCCGCAATGCGGCGACGAAGACCCCGATTTGATCGCGGCCATCACGCGATTGACCGAAACCTTCCGCGACCTCGATCTGCCGATTTATTACAGCCGCCGCGACGACCGCAGCCACCCGACCCGGCGCGGCATGTGGAACGAAAAGCTCGGCATCGCCGACGATCATATCTATAGCGGTGACCCGCGCGCGGACGAATGGCCCGACGCCTATACCCCGCGCGAACAGGATGTCGTGGTGTTCAAGAACAAGGCGTCGTGTTTTTTCAACACGCCGCTGGAAGCGTTCCTGCGCTATGACGGAATCGACACCATCGTCATCTGCGGCGTGGCCACCAGCGGCTGCGTCCGGGCGGCGGCAAACGACGCCTTTTCCCACAATTTCCGAGTCATCGTCGCCGAAGAGGCCTGCGGCGACCGCAGCAAAACGGCGCATATCGCCAATCTGTTCGACATGGACATGAAAATGGCCGACGTGGAGCCGCTGGACGATGTCATCACGGAGTTACAGCGAAGGTTCGGCGGCGCGGCGCGGGCTAGGGCGTGAGCGGCGCTTAGGAATAGGTTTTCGTCGGGGGCGTTAGCCCTTCGGGCAATTTGGGAGGATCGCCGCCTTCCCTGACACAGGCGACATCGAGTTGCGCTTGTGTAAGGCTTTGCGCCTTACTGAGATCAGCCCTAGTGAGATTGACTCCGCTGAGATCAGCACCGTTGAGAACGGCTCCGTTGAGTATGGCTTCGTAGAGATCGGCTCCGTTGAGATTGGCCCCGCTGAGTTTGGCCCTTGTGAAATTGGCAAAGGGAAGATTAGCCTCGCTGAGGTCGGCCCCAATAAAATATACCTCACTGAGATCGGCCCCGCTGAGATCAGCCGCGATGAGATTCGCACCAAAGAGAAAGGCCCCTCTGAGATCTGCATGACGAAAATCGGCCCTGTAGCCGCCTCGGGATAACCCTTGCTCATCGCCCTTGAAAAGCCTATCCAGGATTTCCTGAATATCCTCTCTTAACAGCGCCGTGGTCTCCTCACCTTTCGCCCCCGCCGCCCCTTTGCCACCCATCGCGCGGAGCGCCGCGAGGTTTTTGCGCTGTGTCACCCGAGTGGCTTCCTTGTCACGGTGCGGCGGCACACGCACGAAGGCGCACAGCATATCCATGACCGTTTCGTAATCCTCGCCCTGGGCTTCCGCCGCCATGCGGCACAACGCGTCGATCCCGCCCAGCCGAATGGCGAGGTCGCCGCTCGACACATTGGCGACGGCGCGCGAAAACCGGTCGGTGAACAACCCGCGTTCCGCCAGCCGGGCCTGTTCGTTGGCGATATCGGCCTGGCGGCGCGCCGTCACCGCCCGCCAGGTCCCGACCGACAGGGCGAGGATGGCGACAACCAGAAGCCCCCCATTGCGCAAGACGTCGCTGACGGTCGCTGTATTGTTGTCGCCGACGCCCCAGCTTTTCCAGGAAAAGATCGTGGGCGCGGCGGTCAGACCCAAATCAGGCCAGAACCCAACCAGCAGGATCGCCGAGACGACGAGCGCCTCGAACGCCATTAAATCATCAGTTTCGGAATCCGTCATGCCCGCCACTTAAGCGGGATTCACGGTTGCTGGCAAGAAACCCGCCTAGAATTGGTTCACGACGCCGCCGTTCACTTGCAGCATCTGACCGTTGATGAAGCCGCCGTTTTCCGACACCAGAAGGTCGACCATAGCGGCGATGTCGTCGGCGGTCCCCAGACGGCCGGATGGATTGGCCTTCAGCAACCCCTGAAAGCGGGCGTCCGAAACATCCGCGTCCACATCTGGAAAGGTGCCGGGCGAAATAATGTTGGTGGTGACGCCCTGGCGCCCGAATTCTTTCGACAATGTTTTGGTCATGCCCCAGAGCGCGTGTTTCGAGGTGCTGACCGCCGCCTTGCCCGCATGTCCCTGCTGCGCGTTCATGCCGGTGAAGTGAATGATGCGCCCCCATTTCTTGGCGATCATGCCGGGCAGACAAGCGCGGGCGAGGTGGAAGGCCGAGCTGAAGTTTGTGTCGTAAACCTTGTTCCAGTCTTCCTCGCTTGTGGTCAGGAAGTCGCCGTCGGGGCGAATCGCGGCGTTGTTGACCAGCACATCGACGCTGCCGAAGTGATCGATGGCGGATTTGGCCATGGCGATAACCTTGTCGCGGTCGCCGATATCGCACATTTCGATCAACGCTTCCGACCCGAAGCCGCGGACTTTTTCCGCCACCTCTTCACAGGCGTCCCGGTTGCGCGATCCGTTGAGCACAATGTTGTATCCGGATTCGGCTAGGTGCAACGCCATGCCTCGGCCCATGTTTCTGCCCGATCCGGTGATCAGCGCCGTTCTTTTTTCACTCGCCATTTGATGTTCCTTCGCGTGGGTTTGTTACAAATTCATACGGGCCGCGTTTATACGGGACCGGCCCCGTGGTTATGGTTTCCGTCCGCCAGACGCCCAAGCGCATCGTATATCTTGCGGTCAATTTCAATGCCGTCGCGGCGCAACTGTTTTCGCACACGCTCGCTGCGTTCGCCGGGTATCCGGATTTCGTCGACGCCTTCCCGGCGCGGGGTCGCCTTTATATCGGCGATTCGCTGGCTCAAATCACGTTGATAATCTTCGAGTGGAATAAACATGTCCGGTTTGAAGGCGATGATCATATAGCCCCGCACGTCGTCAGGCGCGCGCGCCCCGGCGCAGAGCACGCCCATCGCGTCCATGGCGAGCGCGAGGCCGAAGCCCTTGTATCCCTTGTCGGGCCCGCCGAACGGCAGCAAGGCGCCGCGCCGCGCTTCCCCCGCGTCCGTCGTCGGCTGGCCGTCCGGGTCCAGGGCGACGCCTTCGGGTAGCGGCGTCCCCAGGCGTTCCCGGAACTGCAAATCGGTGCCCATGAAGGCCGACGTGCCCATATCGATGATCAGCGGATCGCCGTCGGTCGGGAAGCCGAAGGCGATAGGGTTCGTGCCCAGCATCCGCTTGGCGCCGCCAAAGGGCGCAACGGCCGGATTGGCGCTAACCGTATGGATGCCGATGAACCCCGCCCGCGCCATCATTTCGCAATAAAAGGCACTGCGGCCGCTCATCCAGGCGTTTGACAGGCAGACGATGGCGAAGCCGTGCTGCGTCGCCCGGTCGATGGCGTCCCGCGTGGCGTGATAAATCGCAAGCATACCGACATTGTTGCCGCCATCGATCAACGCCGAAACCGTGGTTTCCTTTACCGTGCGCAGCGGGTGGCGCGGATTCTTGAAATCCGGCGAGTCGACAATGTTCAGCAGCTTGGGCAGGCCGGAATATTCGTAGCCGCACAGCGCCGCGTCCAGGACATGGTCGGCGAGGATGCGCGCTTCTTCGGCGTCATAACCGATGCCCCGCATCGCCCGTTCGGACAAATCCTGCGCCTCAGTGAGGTCGAGGTGAATTCGATCAGCGGACAAATTTGGCATATTGGCGGCTCGCGGAAAGAAAAGATGAATGGGACATGAGAAATGGCGGCGGCTGGGCTACGCAGGGATAAAAAGTTACAGTAGATTGCGATGATCGAAAACCCGAATCCGGGATTGCGCCACTTTTAAATTCAATGACATCTTTAAATTCAGCGACATCGGGGGAGCCATGTATTTTTCCATCTTGATTTACGACGAGCCGAATTCCGGGGCCTTGCGCGACGAGCATCGGCAGGCGCACCTCGACTATCTGAAAGGGTTCGACGACCAGACCTTGTTCGCCGGGCCGTTCACGACCGATGATAATTCGGTGGATTTGGGCAGCTTGCGGTTGATCGAATTTCCCGACCGCGCGGCGGCCGAACATCATATCGCCAACGAGCCCTTCATCACGGGTGGGGTTCAAAAACGCTGGCGGCTGCATCGCTGGAACCGCTCGGTGTCCAACACATGGCGGGACTGCCCCCGAAAGGACGGCAACATCCAGATGCTGTTCCATGGGCTCGACCACCCGGGCGCCCAGGCGATTCGGGCGGAACATCATCTGGCGCACGCGGCCTATCTGAAGGAACACGCCAACACGGTCATGGTGCGCGGCCCCTTGCTCAACGATGAAGGCGCGGAAAAAGTAGGCAGCGTTCTGCTGCTGGACGTGCCCGATCTGGACGCGGGACGCGCCTTCATGGCGAACGAACCGTTCAATAAGGCGGGGCTGTACAAGGACCCGATGTTACAACGGTGGCGATTCGGCAGAATATTTGACCGGAACAAGGTTTAACCACATGGAGGGGTTCCTATGAGTGAGAAATCGAAGCGGCATAGAGCGCTGTTCGAGGCGCCGGAAATACTGGTCATCCCCGGTGTTTTCGACGGCTATAGCGTCCGTCTGGCCGAAGCTTCCGGCTTTAAATCAGCGGCGATTTCCGGCGCCGGCGTGTCGGAGTCGCATCTTGGTTGGGCCGACCGGGGCGTCATGTCCTACAAGGACAATCTGGAGGCCTGCCGCGCGATCACCGCGTGCACCGACCTGCCGCTGACGGCGGACGCCGATACCGGATACGGCAACGCGATGAGTGTTTTCTTCACCGTTCGCGGGTTCGAGGACGCGGGGCTGTCCGGCGTCATGATCGAAGATCAGGTCTGGCCGAAACGATGCGGCCACATGGCCGGGAAGGCTGTCATCCCCGCCGAGGAAATGGTGCAAAAGGTCAAGGCCGCCACGGATGCGCGCCGCGATTCCGATTTTATCATCCGCGCCCGGACCGACGCCGCCGCGCCGCTAGGGGTTCAAGCCGCCATCGACCGTCTCTGCGCTTACGCCGAAGCGGGCGCCGATGTGCTCTTCGCCGACGCCCTGTTAAGCGCCGAAGACATCGAGCTTGTCGCGAAAAGCACGCCGAAACCCCTGCTCGTTAACATGGGCCTTGGCATTCGCGCCCGCCCGACCACACCCTTGATTCATCCCAAAAAATTGCAACAAATGGGTGTCGCTGCGGTCAGCTATCCGCGCATGCTCACCACGGCGGCCTTACGCGGCATGATGAACGCCGTGGACGCCTTCAAGGACATGCTTGACGGCGATCAGGAAGTTGACCGGTCGGATTTGCAGGTCAGTTTCGACGAACTCAACGAATTGATGGGCATGGAAGCCCTGGACGTGATGGAATCCAGATATACCGTTTGACGCCACCTTCCGTCGTCTGCGCGTGACGGGAATTGGAAAGCTGTCCGTTCTTGCCTACACTCGCCGGAGCGCGGCCGCCCCGGTCACCGCAGCGGGGGTTCGCCCGCTATCCTGTAAGGCTTCCATGACAAATTCGATTTCGACCGCAAACGCAACGATGCGCCCCCGCCCCCCACGGCGAAAGGTCTAGCCCATGTTAGCGGCGTTCCGGGTTCGCAGTTACCGGTTTCAATGGCCGGCCGATTTGTTGACGTCCTGGGCGTTTGAAATGGAGACCCTGATCCTCGGCTGGTAC
>JABJJH010000363.1 GCA_018660965.1 Rhodospirillaceae bacterium
GCGGTTTGAACTGCTGGGAACATCAAATGATGCTTCCCAGTTACGCCCTCGCGGCGCAAGGGACACAGATTCATATCGCGGCCTGGCCGGGCAAGGAATCCGGTGCGCCGGACGAACCGGTCTCCGTCTGGACGCGCCAATTATTACTCTCGAGGGCCTTCGCCTCTCAGGCTGGCGCATATGTCATCGCGGCTGGCGGTGTGCGGTTACAGGAGCATGTGCCCGAACGTTATCTGGAACTATGTTCTCGTGAGCACACTGGCGACAGTTATATAATCGATCCCAGGGGTGAGATAATCGCGGGGCCGGGTAAAGGCGAAACGATCCTGATCGCAAAAGGGTCAATGGAAGCCGTCTTAGCGGCGAAGATGGGGGCCGACATTGGCGGCCACTATTCCCGACCCGATCAACTGCAGTTATACATGGATGGCCAACCCTTGCGACGTTTTCGCCAAAGTCAGGAAAGTTTCAACGACATAACGGGCTTGAATTCCGAACAGGTGTTACATGACAAGGAATCGCCACGGCTCGACGAGCCATTGCGCGTTGCTGGATGATATTTGGAACCGAGGTCGACTCGGACATTTACCGCGACCCGTGATCCAGCGACTGATTTCGGCGATTGGCTTCGATAAGGTCGATATCCTCGACATTACGGGTCCCCTGTCGACATTCGCCGCCGTCAACCACATCATCGACCGCGACTACGATAATATGCCCGGAGTCTACGAGTGCGAGGTGCTGGGTAAGGCGGTAGGACCGGTGAGGACATCGACCGGCGTGGCGCTGATGGCGGAGCGTTCTTATCGACGTGTGCGCGGAGAGATCGATACCTTGATCGTGCCTGGCGCTGCCCGAAAATCAGTTACGAAGGCTCGCGCCGATAAACAACTTATCGCCGCCATCCAACGCCTTACCCCGAAATCCCGGCGGGTCGCCTCAGTATGCACCGGCGCTTTCCTAATGGCCGAGGCGGGTCTTCTCGACGGCCATACGGTCGTCACGCATTGGGGGGCATGTGGTCGCCTCGCAAACGAATTTCCAAACCTTCGTGTCGATCCTGAACCGATTTTTATTCGAACCGGTTCTGTTTATTCGGCTGCCGGTAAAACGGCGGGGATCGATTTGGCGCTCGCCCTGATCGAAGAGGACCTAGGCCGTGATTGGGCGCTTGAAGTCTCCCGCTACATGGTAGTTCACCTTAAACGGTCGGGTGGACAATCTCAGTTCAGTGTTCCCCTTCAGGCACAAATCAAGGACAGTGAGGCACTGAACGGTTTGCCAACTTGGATCACGAATAATCTGGGTGCAGAACTGTCGGTCGCCGCTCTCGCCGAGCAAGCCGGAATGAGCGAAAGAAACTTCACACGAATTTTTCGTCAGGAATTGAGGACGACGCCCGCAAAATTTGTAGAGGCCGCTCGAGTAGAGGCTGCCAGACACAGAATAGAGGAAAGCACGTTGCCGTTGGAGACGCTTGCGCGTGATCTTGGCTTTGGATCGGGGGAAAGACTGCGCCGCGCCTTCCAGCGGCGTTTTGGCGTTAGCCCCGACTATTATCGTGACCGATTTGGCCATTCGGCAGACAATTCGAGAATTAAGGTGTGACTTCACTTCGACAGGAAGCAGATGAAGACCACTGTTGGCTAATCGCGTCGGTTGTAGCTACATCGAATTGACGTCCACTATTTTCAGCGATTGCAGACGGTGACCGGCGGCGGCGAATCAGGTGATTTGGCTTGAGGCCGTGACCTTGGTTTCGTAGCGTTCCGGGATGAAGCGTCCATTTCAATATTTAAGCTAGCGCGCCGTGGGGCTTCTCATCACGTGCACGCTGGTCACGACCCTCTACGCAACCACGATCACCATCGCCAATGTGTCGCTGCCGCAAATTCAGGGCGCGCTGTCGGCCAGCCCCGATCAGGTTGCCTGGATCGTCACGTCCAATCTGATCGCGACGGCGGTGACCATTCCCCTGGCCGGTTGGATATCGGCCCGCTTTGGGCGCCGCCGCGCCATGATCTGGGGTGTCGCGGGCTTTGGCGTCGCCACCCTGATGTGCGGGCTCTCCACCTCGCTCGGCGAGCTCGTCTTTTGGCGTGTGCTGCAGTCGGGCTTTGGTTCACCGCTCACGCCGATTTCACAATCGGTCGTGATTGACGAGTTCACCGGAGAGAAGCGCGGGCCGGCGGTTGCGATCTACAGCATGGGCGTGGGCATCGCGCCCACGATTGCGCCGCTGCTCGGTGGTTATGTGAGCGAGGAAATTTCGTGGCATTGGGTCTTCTTCATCCTGCTCCCCATAGCGTTTGTCGCGTTTGTCGGCGTGTTGATATTCATCAAACCGGACCCACCGCGTAACGAGCGCGCAAAGCTCGATTGGACCGGTTTCCTGAGTCTGTCGATCGCCATCGCCTGTGTGCAGCTCATCCTGGATCGCGGTGAACGCGAGGAATGGTTCGACTCGATGGAGATCGTCCTCGAATTTTCCCTCGCGCTCCTGTGTGGCTGGATCTTCCTGGTGCATAGTCTGACGAGCGACCGTCCGTTCCTCGACCTGCGTCTGCTGCTCGAGCGGAATTTTGCATTGGGCATCGGCATCGCGACGATATTCGGTATGCTGTTCGTCACGCCCATGGTGATGATTCCGGCAATGATCCAGCAGCTCAGGGACGTGCCCGAATTCACCGTCGGGCTTCTGATCGCCATGCGTGGGATTGGTACGGTGATTTCGCAGGTGATGATGATTTCCTTCGCCCATCGATGGAGCCCGCGGCTACTGTTTTTCATCGGCTTCGCCATGCATACCTACGCGGGTCTGCTGATGGCGCGCTTCGATATGAACGTGTCGCTGTCCGAGATGGCCTGGGCGATGGCGATCCAGGGGTTAGGGGTTGGATTTTTGTGGGTTCCCATGACATTGGTGACCTTCTCGAACTTCGACCCGCGCCGGTCGGCGGAAGGCATGACGCTGTTTCATTTCCTCCGCAGCATCGCCTCCAGCTATTACATATCGGCAAGCTTCGTGGTGGTTTTTCACACCCAGAAAATGAACTACAGCGATCTGGTGCAATGGATCAATCCATTCAACGACCGCCTCAGTTTCGGCGGCGTGATGGGCGGCTGGAATACCGAGAGCGCGACGGGCCTGGCCGGTATTGTGGGGGAGGTGACGCGCCAGGCGACGACCATCGGCTATATAAATTCCTTTAATCTGTTCCTGTGGACCTCGCTGCTCGTCTATCCCCTTGTTGCATTGATCGTCTGGCCACCGCGAGGCTACCGGCCACGAGCCTAGTGGTGCAACCGAAACGGATGGTTCCCATCCGTTTCGGTTGCACCACCAGATCAATATGTTGGTGGTCTGATTCACGAAAGGCTTGGGAACCAAGCGTTTCGATCAGACCACTAGCGCCCGCCCGGCGCATAATGGAAACGTTTGTTGGGAGTAAGTCGCCATGCAGTTTCATCTCAACGGGTTCCGGACCGGTGATCCGGGCGTGTCGGAAGCGGCGGCGGGCGGACGCGAACCCGGACCACCGCGCCGTCCGGGCGAGGATGTCGATGTTTTGATTGTGGGGTGCGGGCCGGCCGGCCTGGCGCTGGCGGCGCAACTGGCGGCCTTTCCCGAGATCAAGACCCGCATCGTTGAACAAAAATCCGGCCCCTTGCTGGTCGGGCAAGCCGATGGCGTCGCCTGCCGAACGATGGAGATGTTCCACGCCTATGGCTTTAGCGAACGCGTATTAAAAGAATCCTACTGGGTCAACGAAACGTCCTTCTGGAAGCCAAACGAAAATAACCCGACGGAAATTGTCCGTAGCCGCAGGATCCAGGACACCGAAGACGGGTTGTCGGAATTCCCGCACGTAATTTTGAATCAGGCCCGCGTACACGATTTCTTTTTGGACGCCATGCGCCATGCGCCGTCACAATTGGAGCCCGATTACGCGCGGCGCCTGGTTGGACTGACCCTCGATCCGGAGATCGCGGCCGAGGACGTTGACGTAACCGGACAAACGGACGGGACGTCCCATCCGGTTACCGTCACGCTGGAGCGAGTCGACGCTGGGCATGAAGGACGGATGGAGACCATCAAGGCGCGCTACGTGGTCGGATGCGATGGCGCGCGCAGCGCCGTCCGGACAGCGCTTGGACGGGTCCTGCACGGGGATTCAGCCAATCAGGCATGGGGGGTCATGGATGTTCTGGCCGTGACCGATTTCCCCGATATCCGTCTGAAAACGGTAATTCATTCGGCCCATGAAGGCGGCGTTCTGATCATTCCGAGGGAAGGCGGTTATATGGTTCGCCTTTATATCGAGCTCGACAAGCTCAACGAAAACGAACGCGTCTCAAGCAAAAGCATAACCGCCGATCACCTGATCGCTGCGGCGCAACGGATCATCCGGCCTTACACGTTGAGCGTGAAGGAAATCGCCTGGTGGTCCGTCTATGAGATCGCACAGGGTCTTTGCGACAAATTCGACGATGTGCAGGCCGAGGACGAAGCGGCGCGGTATCCGCACGTTTTCATCGCTGGCGACGCCTGTCATACGCACAGCCCGAAAGCGGGCCAGGGCATGAACGTCTCTATGCAGGATAGTTTCAATCTGGGTTGGAAACTGGCGTCGGTCCTACAGGGACAGTGCGCCCCTCAAATCCTCCACACCTATTCCGCCGAACGGCGCGCCGTCGCCAAGGAACTGATCGATTTCGATCGCGAGTTCGCCAAGATGTTCAGCGCGCCGCCGACGACCACGGGCGCCGCCAACAGCGAAAGTGTCGATCCGGCGGAATTCCAAAAATATTTCGTGCGCCACGGGCGTTTCACCGCGGGAACGGCCACCCGGTATGAGCCGTCCCTCATCTCCGCCGAGCCAACCCATCAGCATCTCGCCCGTGGCCTGATCATCGGTATGCGGTTCCATTCCGCCCCCGTCATCCGCCTTGCGGACGCCAGGCCCGTTCATCTGGGCCACACCGTCGAAGCGGACGGCCGCTGGCGCCTCTTCGCATTTAGCGGCGCCGAGGATCCCGCCGGTTCGTCGTCCGGCATCCGGGCTTTATGCGATTTTCTGAGCAACGCCGCCGACTCGCCCGTTCGGCGATACACGCCGCCGGGCGCGAATTTGGATTCCATGATCGATGTCCGGGCCGTCTTCCAGCAAGGCTGCCGCAACCTCGCCGTGGAGGCCATGCCGGCGTTCCTGTTGCCGCAGAAGGGCCGGTATGGGCTTCGGGATTATGAAAAAATGTTCTGTCCCGACCAGAACACCGGTCAGGATATCTTCGACATGCGGGGGATCAACCGGGACAATGGCTGTATGGTCGTCGTGCGACCGGACCAGCATGTTGCGAATGTTCTGCCGTTGAATGCATATGCCGAGCTGACGGCGTTCTTTGACGGCTTCATGATGCTGAAACGCCGCTGAGCGAACCGGTTACGTGAACAGCCGCTCGCCCTTCATGTCCTTGTACAGATCGGCGACGAAGTCACCGTAGCCGTTATACAGCAGCGTCGGGACGCGCTTGTTGGACCCCAGCACGCGTTCCGTCGCCTGGCTCCACCGCACATGATCGACCTTGGGGTTCACGTTGGCCCAGAACCCGTATTCGCGTTTCTGGATGACTTGCCAAAAGCTGAGCGGCCGTTTGTTGGTGAAGGTGAACCGGACGATGGATTTGGTCGATTTGAATCCGTATTTCCACGGCACGGCCAAGCGCAACGGCGCGCCATTCTGTTTCGGCATCGGTTTGCCGTACATGCCCGTGGCGATGAAGGCCAGATCGTTCGTCGCCTCCGCGATGCTCAACCCTTCGGTATAGGGCCAGGGATACCAGAACTGTCGCAGCCCCGGCATGGTTTCCTTGTCGGCCAGGGTTTCCATCCGCACGTATTTGGCGCCGCTTAACGGCTTGGCGAAATCGACGAGGGCGCGAAAGGGAAACCCCGACCAGGGCACCGCCATCGACCACGCCTCCACGCACCGGTGCCGGTACAGGCGTTCCTCGATCTGCATTTTTCGGACAAGGTCGTCGAAATCAATTTCGATTTCCTTCTCCACCATCCCGTCGAGCTTTATTGACCAGGGTCGGATTTTCAGTTTTTGCGCCGCTTCCGAAATTTTCTTGTGGCTGCCGAATTCGTAGAAATTGTTATAGGTCAGCGCATCTTTTTCCGCTGTCAGGGGACGGTCCAGTTTGTATGTTTCGTTGCGGGGGCCGGGGTACAGGTCCGCGGTCGGGTCCACCATTTTGGCCGCCGCCGCCGCGGGCGCCGCGCCCGCCAACAGGATCGGACCCGCGCCCAGCGTCTTGATCAGCTTGCGTCGTTGCAGAAACACCGATTCGTCCGTGGCCATGGATTCCGGCAGTTCCCAACCCCGTTTGCGCTTAAAAAACATCCCATGATCCCTTTAACGGTCAATGTGCGTGTTGAGGATACAAACTAGGCCGCTTCGGTCGTTACGGAAATTCAATTCAAAGTGATCCACAAAGTATCCCCCCCATGCCGGGTACGAGCACGGGCGTCGGAACGGCGGCCATTGCCATTTTTGTCGGCGGAACCCATGTTTACCGGATGCGGCGCGGCGCCGTGCAAATCTTTACCGGAGAGACCGTGGAAGCCCTCCAAATCCTATCCCTGGCGCTTGGCGCCGCATGGGCCAGCGGCGTTAATATATACGCTGTCGTCCTGTTTCTGGGCGGCTTGGGCGCGCTAGGCGTCATCGACCTGCCGGGCGGATTGGATGTTTTGTCGAATCCCGCCGTTTTGATCACCGCCGGGATAATTTACGTCGTTGAATTTTTCGCCGACAAGATTCCCGGCGTCGATTCGCTCTGGGACGCGATTCACACCTTTATTCGTATTCCCGCCGGGGCGTTACTGGCGGCCGGCGCGGTGATGGATATCGGCGAACCCTATCAGGTCGCCGCCGCGTTGCTGTTGGGCGGCGCCGTCGCGGCGGGAAGCCATGCGACGAAGGCCGGCGCCCGCGCGGCGATCAACACGTCGCCGGAACCATTCACCAACTGGGCGGCGTCCATCGCCGAAGATGTTCTCGTCGTGGGTGGATTATCGCTCGCGCTGTTCAGCCCGTTGGTGTTTTTCGGGTTTTTCCTTCTGTTCATCGTGTTCGCGATATGGCTGCTGCCCAAATTATGGCGTATCCTGCGCGGCCTGATCGCCCGGCTGGGTGGCAGGGCGTCCAGCGAAAGGATGCCTGCGTCCGCCAAAACCAGGGGATTCAAACTGTCTCTGATTCGGCCCGATGACCGGCGAGACCCGGAGTAACATGACCCCTGACAACCCCTGTTCCCGCGAGGCCGCTTGAGCAAGCCGCCCGCCAAAACACCGAAAAAACCCGGCAAGCGCCAACCTGCCCCAAAGAAAAGTGGCCCATCCTTGCTGGCGCGGCTCGGGCGATGGTTGACCCTGGCGACCATGACCGGGGCGGTTTTGTGGAGCGTGCTGTTTTTCGCCTTCGCGCCGCCGATGCCGGACACCTCGACGTTATGGGAAGCGCGGAAAAGCCCCGGCGCGACCTTTTTCGCCGCGGACGGAACCGTCATCGCGCGGCGCGGGGCGTTCAACGGCGCGCTGATTCCCGCCTCGCACCTGCCGGACCACTTGCCCCACGCCGTCATCGCGACGGAAGACCGGCGATTCTACGACCATTTCGGCATGGACATTTTCGGCTTCGCCCGGGCGCTTGTCTCGAATGTTCGTGCGGGGGGCATCGTTCAGGGCTGCAGCACTTTAACGCAGCAATTGGCCGAAAACCTGTTTCTGACGCCGACGCGCACAGTGACGCGAAAACTTCAGGAATTGATGCTCGCGATCTGGCTCGAAGCGCGGCTGAGCAAGGACGAAATCCTGACGCTGTATTTGAACCGGGTCTATCTCGGCGCGGGAACCTACGGCGTGGAAGCCGCGGCGCGAAAATATTTTGGAAAATCCGCCCGTCAGGTGACCTTGCCGGAAGCCGCTTTGCTGGCGGGGCTTTTGAAGGCGCCGTCCCGATACGCGCCGACGAACAACTTGAAGCGGTCGCGCGCGCGCGCGGCCCAGGTGCTGAAGAACATGGTCGCCGCCGGTTACCTGACCGCCAAACAGGCCAAAGCCGCCATCCGCGCCCCGGCGAAACTGGCGCGCGGTTCCGCCGCCGGGGGATCGCGCTATTTCATCGATTGGATCCAGGAACGTCTGCCTTCGCTTATTGGCGACCCCCCCGCCGATTTACTGGTCACGACGACGCTCGATTCCGCCATGCAACGCGCCGCCGAAATCGCCGTCGAAACAAATTTAAAACGCGACGGCGCGCGGCGGAAAATAGGGCAGGCGGCGCTGGTCGCGTTCGGGCCATCCGGCGAAATGCGCGCCATGGTCGGCGGCCGGTCTTACGCGAAAAGCCCCTTCAATCGCGCCGCCCAGGCGTATCGGCAGCCCGGCTCCGCCTTCAAGCCCTTTGTGTATCTGGCCGCGCTGGAGGCGGGCATGACGCCGCGCGACATCGTTCACGATGAAGCGGTCAAAATCGGCAAATGGCGGCCACGCAATTTCAACAAAAAATATCTTGGCGACGTTACATTGGAAACGGCGCTGGCGAAATCGCTCAACACCGTCGCGGTGAAACTGTCCGAACGGGTCGGGCGGAACAAGGTCATCGCGACCGCGCGGCGGTTGGGAATCTCCAGCGGTTTAACCAAACACGCGTCCCTGGCGCTGGGCGTTTCGGATTTGAGCCTAGTGGAGCTGAGCGCCGCTTATGCGCCGCTCGCCAATGGCGGCTTGGGGATCATCCCCCATGGAATCTTGGAGGTGCGCACGCGATCGGGACGGTTGTTGTATCGCCGAACGGGATCACGGGGGCCGCGTGTCGTTTCACAACGCCATATCGCGCAAATGAACCAGATGTTGTCCGCCGCCCTGACATCGGGGACCGGGCGCCGGGCGAAGCCAAAAAACCGCCCCGCCGCGGGGAAAACCGGCACCAGCCAAAATTTTCGCGACGGCTGGTTTATCGGCTACACCGCCGATTTGGTCGCCGGCGTGTGGGTCGGCAACGACGACAACACACCCATGCGCAAGGTTACGGGTGGGCAAACACCGGCGTTGATTTGGCGAAATTTCATCGACGGCGCTTCCACCGGACTACCCGCGCGCGCCTTGGTCGACAGCCCCCAAATCGCGCGAAGCATGGGCGACTCACCCTCTCGCAAGGCCCAGGATTCCGACGATGTGGTCGAACAGATCACGAGCATTCTTTCAAAATTGTTCGCCACGATGCAAGACGGCGCCGCTTCCGACACGGCGTTTCCAGAATCGGAAGAGCGGGAAACCACCGATTAGGTTCGGCGCCGCGCTATGATTTATTGCGGACCACCCGCCACAGATACATGAAAAGCCAGATCGGCACGACGACGACGGCGCCAATCAGAATATAGGTGAACGCCCAATTAAAGAACGACACGCCCATATCGGCCAGTTTCTCGAACGCGGTTTGGGCGCTGGCGAGAATATTCCTCGGGTCGATATCCAGCGCCGCCAGCACGATGCCAACCAACAACGACGCCACCAGAATCTTGACGATAGTGCGACCGCTGATTTTCGGCAGCGACCGCTCGCGATCACTCTGATTTGATGGCATCTATTTTCTTATCGGTGTTGTACTGACTCAAGGCGTACACCGCCCAAATGGCGGCGGGAATCCACCCGATCAGCGTGAGCTGGAGAATAAGGCATATAATACCCGCAATGGGCCGTCCAATCGTGAAAAACAGAAAGAACGGAATCAAAAGAGCGACAAGTAAACGCATGGAAATCTCCTCTATCTCCTACCGACATAGCCTAAAACCACCTATAGTCAAACCACTTTAATATGCGTGCGATCCACAAGACCCATCTCGCAAAGGACTCCCTGAATGCCGCAGGACATGCAGACGCTACAAGGCCTTCTCGACACCGTATTGGAATTCGCGGTCGCGTACGGGTTTCAGATTGCCGGCGCCGTTTTCATTCTCCTGATCGGCCTGAAAGTCGCGGTCTGGGTCGGCGCCAAGGCGCAAAGCCTGTGCGAAGCCAAAAACCTCGACGTGACGTTGTCGGGGTTCATCGGCAATGTCGTCCGGTTGGTGGTCATCGCCTTCGTCATCATTATCACGCTGGGAAATTTCGGCATCACCATCGCGCCGTTAATCGCGCTGGCGGGCGCAGCTGCGTTCGGCGCGACGTTCGCAATTCAGGGACCACTGGCGAATTACGGCGCCGGCCTGTCCATTATAATGACGCGCCCCTTTATTGTGGGGAATACGATAACCGTGCGCGGCGCAAGTGGAGTCGTCGAAACGATTTCCCTGGCCGCCACCGTGTTGCGCGGCGAAGATGGCGAGCGCATCACGGTGCCCAACAAACAGGTCGTCGGTGAAATAATCATAAATTCCGACACCAACCGGATTGTCGAAACCAACCTCTGTATCGGCCTCGACGCCGACCCGGACGACGCCATCAACGTTATCCGCCAAGCGGTGACCGGCAGTCTTGGTGACACCGACGCGCCGCCGCCGCAGGCGGGCATCCACGATTTTTCCTATGGCGGGGTGGTTATTGGCATACGCTACTGGGCGCCCAGCCAGAAATACTTCGAAACCCGCTACGCCGTGAACGCGGCCGTGTATCGCGCGCTCGCCAAGGCGAACATCAAACTGATTCCCCTGGCCCATCCCGCCATCATCACGGACGCAATTCCGGACGCCGCCCCACCGCCGTCAACCGACTAGCCGGGAACCGACTAGCCGGGAACCGACTGACCGGGCCGGCCCCGCCATTATTGAGAGGCGATCACCACATCGCAGATTTGGTCTGTGGGCAACTGCGTGAAGAACGGGGCGTCGAGATTGGGTATATCGAAGGATTGCCGCGTTTTTTCAACATAGGCGCGCCATTTGCACGGTTTGATCGAATTGCAGAAGCGCAGGAATTCAATGGGGTCCACACCCGTGCGCTTGGCGACATCCGGGTGCGCCTCGATTTGAACAACGAATCCCGGCGCCGCGCGAAGAGTCGCCGCCGCCCCCCTCAACACGTCCAGTTCCGCCCCCTCGACGTCGATCTTCAGCGCGATGGCGGACCCGGGCGTAACGCCCAACTCATCAATCGTGAACACCGGCAAATCCGTTTCCACATCGGAGATTTCAAGATATTTCGCATGATCGCCGTCACTGTAATCGGGCGCCACCAAACGACCGAAACCCGCACGATCCGAAACGGCCCCGAAAAAGAGCGCCCTGTTGTCGCCGCTTAAATTGTGCCGAAGCAACGCAAAGGATCGATCATTCGGCTCCACCGCCAGGACGCGGTCAACTTTTTCCGCCGGCACTTTGCTTAACAGCAACCGGCAAAACACACCAACATCGGCGCCGCAATCGATCACGGCGGCGGGCGACGGCAACGCTGCAATGGCGCGGGCGAAATGAGCCAGCGCGTCCGGCTCATACTGCTCGAACACATCGCGCATCTGCGCGCCCGGCCAATTCAGCGGCAGAATGATTTCTGATTCGTCTGGCAACCGGAACGCCGCGCTTCGATTCAAAAGGCCCAGGGCTTGCAGCACCTTAAGCAATGCCCAGCCGCCCCGTTTCCCGCTGTTGATGCGCCGCGTCGCGATTTCGAACCACCACGGGGGCGCGATACAGGTTGAACTACTCGTCATAAGGACGCGCCTTCAACCCCGCCCGGCGTTTGAGGGGCGGGCGTTTCGGGAGCGGGCGTTTCAATGGGCATGCCTTCGCGATTGCCCCATTCGTTCCAGGACCCCAGATAGTTGCGCGCCTTGGGATAACCAAGCAGGCGCAACGCCAGATAGGCGTGAGCGGAACGGTATCCCGTCTGACAATACGGCAGGATGTCCTTATCCGGCGTTACGCCGTGCGATTCAAACAAGGCGCGCAGGGCGTCCGGAGACTTTAGGGTGCCGTCGTCGTTCAAATGGTTGAGCCATTCGATATGGACCGCGCCCGGTACGGCGCCGCCCCGCGCGGAGCGCACATCGGTCCCAAGAAATTCCGCCCGGGAGCGCGTATCGATAATGATCGAATCCGATGCATCAATGGCCCCGAGCATATCGGTGTACGTGGCGAGGCGATCCCGCCTGGGTTCAAACCGGAAGGGAACGGCGCCCTGCAATTCCGCGTCACGGGTAGTGGGACGCCCCGCCGCCGCCCAGGCGGTATAGCCGCCGTCGAGGACATGAACGTCGTCATGTCCCAAATATTCAGCAAACCAGAACCCGCGCGCGGCGGTCATGCCAGTGATTTCGCCACAAAACACAATGGTGTCGTCAATGGACACACCGCGACGGCCCAGCAGGAACGCCCACATCCGAATGAACGAATTCAGCGGCGCATCATCCGTGTCGTCACAATTTAACGCGTAAATATCGAAATGCCGGGCGCCGACGATGTGGCCCATGGCGAACCGTTCGCCGGGGCGAACGTCGATGATACGCAATTTAGGATCATCCAGACGCGCGGCGAGCGTCTCAACGCTCCACAGCAAATCCGGGTTGGCGACGTCGTTGGCGGCATCCGCGTTCACGTGAAGGCGCTCCTTGAGTTTCTCTATACCCATTTACCCTAATTTAAACGGCGCCGCCAATCCTAGTGGTCTGATCGATACGCCTAGTTCCCAGGCATTTCGTGAATCAGCCCACCAACCTGTTGCCCCACTAGCGTGCGATCACGGAATTGTTCGCCGCGCCGGCTTGCCAACCGACAGGCCCGCGCGCAAGTATATTAGGTGAGGTCATGGCCATGATGAAATTTCTGCATACGCTCCTTCGACCCGACCAGGAAGAACAAGATCAGGACCAGGCGGACGTCGCGGAAGCCGCAAATATACT
Source organism: Rhodospirillaceae bacterium (assembly GCA_018660965.1). Classification (GTDB taxonomy): domain Bacteria; phylum Pseudomonadota; class Alphaproteobacteria; order UBA8366; genus JABJJH01. The sequence continues at coordinate 12,903 of JABJJH010000363.1, forward strand.
TCAAATCGGCGAGTTTCAGCTTCTGCAACTCGCCTACGCGGATTGGCACGGCGAAAACCTACCGGATTCGAAACTCAATCCCTTGTTCACGAATTATATGGTGCGCAAGCAAACGCCGCCGTGGGCGCGGCATTACGCGCGGCGCATCATCGATTGGGACGCACGCGGCCTTCTTGTTCCCAATGCGGCGGAATATCACCGCTTCGACCGCGGCTACGCCATGTCGGCCCCCACAGGGATCAAGCCGTTCTGCACGGCGGCGCTCGTGCTTGTCTTCGCGTTGAGCGGGGCGCTATGGATCAGTCATCAATCGGTGGATGGTCAAACGTCATCGTCCTACCTTCCGCCCTATTTCAATGATAAAAACATGCATAGCGGGGCCACGTTTGGGGACGCCAAACATCAGGACATAGGGTCCGGATCGTAAGAGGATACATTTTCAGGATGGACGGAACCTACGACACGCTCATCAACATCGTGTTTCTGGCGGCGACAGGCGCGATCGCCTGGCACGCCATTCGCTATCGCGACGAACATGGCGAGAGCGATTATGTGCGGCTGTTGTTTGGTTGCATCGCGGCGGTGTTTTTCTTTCTGGTCCTGTTCAAGGATGTTCTGGGGGTTGTCGACTTCGGCTAGAGCAAATTCACGGTTTGCGCATGCGTTGCTGCGCGTCGATTTCCGGCACGCGCATAAGCCGCTTGCCGGGCGGCAGCTTCAGTTGTTCATAAAGATAAACAGCGCGTTTGCGCGCCGAGGACGGATTGGCGTTACCATATAGAATGTTGTGGATTACGCCCGGTTCATCGACCGTGTCTTCATCGGTTTTGATCGCTGAAATATAGTCCGCCAGGGCTTGTTCGTATTTTCCCAACCGATCCCGGATGATGGCGCGGTTGTGATACGCCACCGCCAGCGCGCCGCGCCCCGTGGTGTCATTTGGTTCCAGGGTCCGCGTCAGATATTCGATGAGATAATTCAATTCGGCGACCGCGTCCGGGTATTTTTCCTGTTTCATGAAGACATGCGCGCGCCCCATGATGGCGCCGCGATGGTCCGGCGATTCGCGTAGCGCTTCGGAGAAATATGTCAGCGCCTCCTCGTAGCGGCCATCCTCGAGCCGTTGCGCCCCCAGTTCCGTCGCCAAATCGCCGGGTTCGCGGGAGGTGGTGACATCGGCGAAGAGCGTCGCAATCATCGCGACAACGATCAGCCCCCCCATCAACATAATGAACCGCCGTAAAACACGCGGGTTCATGACGCCCCCCCAAAAAGCGTACTGACATAGAGCATTGAAAACACGAAACTGAGCAGGGCGGCGGTCACCCCTGCGCGATGCTTCAGCCTTTGCTGTTCCGTCTCGTCAACATCCGTTGACTGCTGGGCGCGGCGCACCATCAACACCCAGATGAGACGGCGAACCGGCAGAAACAGCGCGGCGGCCAACACCAGCGCCCAAAGGATCGTATAATCGGATGAGAACAGGGCTTGCATTCAAATTTCCATCGCCCGCGAAATCCCAAGGGTGAAATCCCAAGGATCATGCAAAAAAATGAGGGGGAAGGCTCGCCTTCCCCCTCGATACGGTAACCAACGTCCGCTTTGGCGGCAACCGTGTTGGTTATTCGGCCGCGCCGCCGCTTCCGGCTTGCGCCGTCGACGTCGTGGTGTCGCCGATGTCATCGACAAGCGCCTCGATCTCCTTATGCGGCACTGTCGACATTTCCATCTTGTAGGCGAGGAACCACATCATACCCACGCCCAGGATCCAGAATATAATTTGCCAGGCCCAGATCGATGGGATGCCGAAGGTCCAGCCTTCGACACCGGCGTCGGGCGCGCCAAAGATGTAGTTGCCCAACACCGCGCCCGGCCCGATTCCGAAGAACATCCAGGCGATGGTGATGATCCAGGCGATTGGCGCCA
>JABJJH010000484.1 GCA_018660965.1 Rhodospirillaceae bacterium
ATCCTTTCGGGCAGCGCGTCGGCCATGACCCTGACTCAGATCGACGACTTCATCGCCAAGGGCGGCGCCGCCACGCGCATCGACCCCCGCGACATCGCCCGCGACGCCGCCCTCGTACCCACCACCATCAAATGGGCGCGCGAACAGTCCGGCGATGACCCGATCCTGATTTACGGCTCCGGCGATCCGGAACAAGTGCGCGCCGCACAGGACGATTTAGGTCGGGAAAAGGCCGGGGAAATTCTGGAAACCGCGTTGAGCGACATCGCCGTCGCCCTGCACGACGAGGGCGCGCGCCAGATTATCGTCGCGGGCGGTGAAACGTCCGGCGCAATCGTGACCGCGCTTGGCGTAAAGGCCCTGCGCATCGGCCCCGAAATCGGCCCCGGCGTGCCGTGGACCGAAGCGCAGGACGCCGCCGGCGCCAGCCTCGGCCACCTGGCGTTGAAGTCCGGTAATTTCGGCGCGGCGGATTTTTTCACCCGCGCCTTCGATCTTCTGGAGTAAATCTTGAGCACCGAGTCCACCCTTCGCGAACGCATCGTCCTTGTCGGAAAATCCATCTACGACCGGGGGCTGACGCATGGCTCGACGGGAAACATCTCGGTCCGACTGGACGACGGTTGGTTGATGACTCCGACCAACTCAAGCCTCGGCTGGCTCGACCCCGCAACCCTGTCGAAGCTGGACAAGCATGGCGCGCTGGTGTCCGGCGATGCGCCCACGAAGGAATCCTTCCTGCACCGCGCGGTGTATGACGAACGCGCCAATGCGGGCGCCATCGTCCATCTGCACTCGACCCATTCGGTCGCGGTGTCGTGCCTGCCGGACACCGATCCGGACTGCGCGCTGCCGCCGTTGACGCCGTATTCGCTGATGCAATGCGGGCGCATACCGATGGTCCCCTATTTCAAGCCCGGCGATTTGACCCTGGCCGATGCGGTGCGGGGGTTGGCGGGCAAGCATACGGCCCTGCTGCTGGCCAATCATGGGCCGGTCGTCGCGGGCAAGACCCTGCAGGCGGCGCTCTATGCGACCGAGGAACTGGAAGCCACGGCGAAGCTGCATCTGCTGACGCGCGGCCATGACCCGCGCCTGTTGACGGCGGAACAGATCGCCGAGCTCTCGCTACCCTGATTTAGAGGACCTGACATGGCGAAATTCGCCGCTAACCTTTCCATGATGTTCACCGAGGTCGACTTTCCCGACCGCTTCGCCCGCGCCGCGAATGCGGGCTTCAAGGCGGTCGAATTCCTGTTCCCTTATGACTATGCGCCCGAAGACGTCGCCAACTGGCTGCGCGATAACGGATTGGCCATGGCGCTGTTCAACATGCCGCCGGGCGACTGGGCTGCGGGCGAGCGCGGCATGGCGGCGATCCCTGGACGCGAAGACGAATTCGCCGCCGGGGTGGAGACCGCGATTCACTACGCCAGGTCGACCGGCGTGCCGCATTTGCACGCCATGGCGGGACTGACCAGTGGCGAGGACGCGCCCGACTCATACATGACAACCTACAAGGCCAATCTGGCGGCGGCGGCGGACCGGCTCGCGCCGGAAGGGCGCGATGTGCTGATCGAACCGATCAACACCCGCGACATGCCGAGGTACTTCCTGAACCACACCGACGCGGCGATCGACATCATCGAGTCCCTCGGCAAGCCCAATTTGAAACTTCAATTCGACATCTACCACCGGCAAATCATGGACGGCGACGTGGTCAAGGCGCTGGAACGCTCGATGCCCCATATCGGCCACATCCAGATCGCCGGAACCCCCGGCCGCCACGAACCCTCCGAAGGCGAACTGAACTACCCCTACATCTTCGACCAGTTGGATGCGCTGGGCTACCAAGGCTGGATCGGCTGCGAATACATCCCCAGGGGCAAGACGGAGGATGGGCTGGGCTGGTTGCCGGGGTGAGTGGGCGAATTGGGTTCAAAGCGGAGGTATGGCTGTCTCGGTATTGTCATTAAATTTCAATAATATAGGTTTCAACGACACAACGCCCCAATCACCACAATTTCCGCACTCTCTTCTTTTCGGCGGTCATCTTGGCGCCTTCGAGGCGGCTCCAGAGCTGGATTCCCGCGTATTGCTCCACTTTGGTGGTGGCGACGCGGTAATCCCCCAGCGGCTTGTCGGCTTTCTTGTTGGGGAAGATGAAGGACCACATTTGAAGGCGGCCCCTGTTGTTTTCCGCCAGCACCGATTTGAAGAAGGCGTTTGGGACCGGCACAGAAATTTCATTGGCGGTACCCTTGCCGATGAATTCGACCGGCTTGTCAAAGTGGAAAATCGGCCCGCAAATAACGTAGGTTTCCAGTATTCTTTTTTTCTCGTTCAAGTCCCGAACTGACTCTTCAAGCTCCTTCCAAATACCGCGATTAAAGTCGGGTTCCTGCGGCGCCATGTTGGACAGCAGAAATGTTTCGCTATTGTTAAGCTCGACGCTCCGCTGATTGGCGCTGGCGACCAGATGCCCGCGATCAAGCCCGGAATTTACATAATCCTCCAGGTCGGCCCGGAACATCTCCGGGATGCGATAATCGGGCCGGAAGTTATCGGACCTCTCCACCTCATCCGCGGAATCGACGATTTCCAGCGCCCATTTGGCCTGACGGAAATAGTAGGAATACCCCAGAACATAATGACGATTGAACAGGATGTGATCGGCGGCGGGCATGCCGTAACGGGTTTCGCGCCGTAAGCTGGGTATATCCATGGGCCTGCCCTTCCCTATTAAATCTCCAACGGATTTAATATATCATGAAAGGGGTAATATTGAAATAAATACCACCCTTTAAATCCCGTCAAACCAGCAACGACCGGTACACAAACGCCGCCCCAATGACCGCGCCGACCACCGTGATGAAAAAGGCGTAAAACAATCGGGCCGGGGCCAGACACCACGAGAGCCGATCCAGAATAATGCGGAGCCATTGGCCTTCCACCGGCGCGCGGAAAAACACAAACCCCGCAGCCAGCGATGGCAGGGCGGCGAAGAAAAATCCCAACCCGTAGGAACCCGTGACGGCGAGCATGCCGCCATAGATCGCGGGGTAGATCATCATGGCGATGCTGGTGAAGGACAACACGCCGCCGGTGACGCCGCCCACCTGGTCCGGCGGGGCCAGTCGCGCGGTTTCCGCCAACAAAACGCCATGCCAGCTTAACGCCGTGATATTGTATAATATCGCGACCGTCGTGATCGCGCCGACGCTCCATCCAAAATCAAAATATCCCACCATCACCGACGCGACGAAACCGAACACGCCGATCAATCCCATCACGATGCGCGGCGACACCAGCGTGCTGCCAAGCCAGCCCCAGCCGATACGCGCGGCGACGGCGGTGGAGCTGGCGATGGCGTAGACCAGGCCCGCATCGACCTCGCTGTATTCCAACCCGTCGATCAAATACAGAATGAAGAAACCGGCATAGATCGATTGCAGCCCACCGAAAGAAAACGCGCCGAAGGCGAGGTCGCGCAGTCTGGGCGTCGACAACACGATTTTCATCGTATCCGATACGCCGGCAAATGACGGGCGCACCGAGGGATCCCGGTCGGAGTCGAAATAGGCGCGGAACGGCTGCAGCCACACCACCATGGAATACACAATCAGGGCCGACACGAAGGCCGCCCCATAGGCGTCGAGATAGACCGACTCGCCGATCGTCGCGATATAGAACCCGACCCCCAGCAACGCCGGAATCAACAAACCGCCGATCAGGCTGCCAACAGGCACGCCGGTCTGCTTGATGGAGAATACCACCGGCGCCAGATGGCGTGGGCAGTACTTGGCCAGAATATGCGAACTGGCCGGGGTCGAGACCGCGCCCGCGCCCAGCAGCACCGCGCCCAACGGGTACAGCCACAAGGCCCCGCTGGCGACGACAAGCAGGCTGGATCCCATCAGGAACAGGCAAATC
>JABJJH010000045.1 GCA_018660965.1 Rhodospirillaceae bacterium
ACCGCCGGGCGCGCCTCCATGCGTTGCATATGGGCCATGATTTTGGGCAGCTTCGAAGTGTCCACCTTGTCGCCTTCCATCCACCGCGCGACGGTGTAGAGGTAAGCGTCGCAGAGGGTGTAGGTCTCGCCCATCACCCAGGGGCCTTCGAACATTTCGGTTTCGATTAACCCGAATGCGTCGCCGACGGATTGCGGCACCTTGCGCTGCATTTCCGCGATGGCCGCGGGGTCGTCCGCCCAGCGGTGGCCGCGCCCGCGATGCGCATGGGCGACATGGACAGTGGAACACAAATAGCTGTTGAAGGCTTGAAACCGCGCCAGTTCGAAGTTGTCGTCCAGCGGCGCGAGTCCGGCCTGGAGGGCGCTTTGGGCGATGAACAACAGAATGGCCGGAGTTTCGGTCAGAATGCCCTGCTCGGTGACCAGAGCCGGGACTCGTCCCTTGGGGTTGATCGCCAAATATGCCGGTTTGCGCTGCTCCTCGTCCTTGAAGCTAATCCGGACGGCCTCGTAATCGACTCCGGAATCCTCCAGTGCAATGTGGGACGCAAGCGCGCAGGAACCGGGCGAGTAATACAGTGTGAACATTAGCGTCTCCGGGAAGGGGGGCGATGGGTGTTATCGGAGTATAACTTGCCCGGAAGGCCGGACAATGCGCAAGCGGGATGTCCGAGGCTGGATACTGTTGCCGGTGATTGGCCTGTCTGCGATAGTGCAGGCTGGTTTCAACGAAGGAGCGTCTAATGGCTGAGTTGGCCCTGGTCTATGAATCACGAAGTTACAGCACCGGCATCGTGGGCCGGTCGATTTGCAATGCGCGCAACCATCATTGGGTCGCCGAGAACACCGGCGGCGATGCGGTCGGCGCGGGTGAGCTGTTTTGCGCGTCCATCGCCGCGTGCGCGGTGAACATGGTCGAGACAATCGCCAACGCCGAGAACCGTGCGCTCGACCGCATGGAGGTTAACGTTGCGGCCTATCGGGACCCCGACAAGCCCGCCCCTGACAAAACCGGGGCTGATGTTTCGCTGTACGATGCGGTGCGCATACAGTTCCGGATGTGGGGCGTGAGTGACGACGATGCGCGCTTCCTGGTAAAGACCTGGAAACAACGCTGACCCATCTACGGATCAGTCGCCGTGGCGACTGCAGACACTACCGTGGATTTCACCGCTCAGGCGACAGCGCAATCAAGGTAAACCAGATTGGGTGAGCGCGGCGTCAGCTCCCGACGCCGACCGCCTTCCAGTAGCGTTTCCCGTGGGTCCACATGAGCGCGTCGTGGCGCTTCTCCAGACAATCGCGCACCGGAAGGCCGCCAAGCTCGACGACCCTGTTGCGCCAGCAGGCTTGGTATTCTTTCGCCGCAATTGCAATCCGTTTGGGCGACTCTGCCTTAAGCCCATTTTCAAGCGCCTGACTCCATAAACGCTTGCGGGCGCCGGGATCGACCTTGTTCGTCATCGGCAAGGCGTTGACCAAACGGTTCAGAACAAGCACGGTTTCGACCCCTTGGGGATTGCGGTCAACAATGCGGGCGCCCAGCGCGCGCAACGGACCCGTGGCGATGCGCTTGTCCTGCTCGGTCTGTGGGTTGTCATCGCCCGAAATGGGGACGGGCATGAGCGTGGCGCCCGCGCCGATTTGGATGGCGGCGCGCTGTGCGCCCAACGCGGCGAGGGTATGTTGCGGCACGGTGATCGTCACGGCCGTGTGGCCGCTCCGGGCGGCATTGATCCGGACATGGGGCGCGGCGGGCACGCGGCTAAGGCGACCGTCCATCCCTGTTAAAACGAGCTGAATTTCGCTTCCCGCAGCGATTTCATACGGCGCTTCGGCGCGGGGTAAATCCCGGTCTTTTTGCAGGCAGAATGACGAAAATTCAGCTTGGCAGGACCCATTGGCGCACACTAATGGGGTCAATTCCCCTGTTTCAAGCAGCGCCAGCGATTGTGTCGCGGCCTGAGCGCCGATAAGCGGCGAAACCGTGAACGCGAGGGCAAACGTGATTAAGCGAATCAGCATTTTCCTAGTCCCAGGTAATTTCCAGGTAGGCTTCAACTATACCATGATTTTCGGTTTTCCGGAAGGTTGCGCCACCAGGCTTCGCCATTCTGGATCGGGCGCTTGCCAACACTGTCCTCGCCCTCAATAATCGGCCCCGAAAACGTGCCCGAGTTTCAAACCCTAACCCCAACCCCCCAGAACCCGAATCCCGAACCTCTGATCCAAAACGAAGTCGTTGATCAAGCTTGAGACCAGGCGGAAATTTGTGTTTTTGGAATGCTGGGCTAATGCGGGAACAGTCGAATTGGTCATGAGGAGAAACGGCGATGGATTTAATATTGCGCAAGGGTCGGGTTCTGGACCGGGACGCCGACGCGCTCTTCGATATTGGCGTTGAGAAGGGACGCATCGTGGCGATTGAGCCCGATCTCGCCGCCGAGGGCGAGGAAATAGACCTTGGCGGGCGGATGGTGACGCCGGGATTCGTTGAAACACATATTCATTTGGATAAATCCTGCATCATTGAGAGATGTGGATCGGAGCAGGGTGGCCAGGCGATGGCGGTTAAACGGGTCGCCGCGGCCAAGCCCGATTTCACCGTGGAGGATGTGCGGGAGCGCGCCCGACGCACGCTGGAAAAATGCATTCTGAACGGCGCCACACATATGCGGACCCATGTCGAGGTTGATCCTGGCGTTGGGTCGCGGGGTATGGAAGGCGTTTTTTCGCTGGTCGAGGATTACAAGTGGGCAATCGATATCGAAATTTGCGTTTTCCCGCAGGAGGGGCTGGCCTGCAATCCCGGCACAGAGGCATTGATGACCGCCGCGCTGAAAAGCGGCGCCGCGACCGTTGTCGGCGCGGCGCCGGGTTACGAGGAAGGCGACCACAATATTCAAATCGACCGGGTGTTCGAATTGGCGCGGGAATTCGACGTGGATATCGACATGCATCTGGATTTCGGCAACACGCCGGACGACATGGATATTATGCATGTCTGCGATTTGACTGAAAAATACGGTTATGGCGGCCGCGTCGCCGTTGGGCACATGACCAAATTATCGGTCGCGCCGCCAGAACAACTTTCGCCTATCGTGAAACGGTTGGCCGATGTCGGCGTGACGGTTACGGTTTTACCCGCCACCGATTTGTTCCTGATGGGGCGTCACCAGGATCATAGCGTCTTGCGCGGCGTCGCGGCGTCGTGGCGGCGCATGAATTGGTGCATGCGGGCGTCAATTGCACATTGTCCACGAACAACGTCTTGAATCCCTTCACGCCATTCGGCGACGGGTCGTTGATCCGCATGGCGAATTTGTACGCCAATGTGTGTCAGGTGAACAATCCGGGCGATATGCGCGCCTGCTTCGACATGTTCACCCAACGCTCGGCAAACCTGCTTCGCCTTGACGATTATGGCGTTTCGGTTGGTAATTCCGCCGATCTGGTGGTGCTGAATTGTGAGCGTCCGGAAGCGGCTATCGCGGAAAATATTGCACCGATTTACGGGTTCAAGCGCGGACGTCGGACCTTCACGCGCCAATCGGCGCAATTGCACCGGCCCAGCGGCTCCTGACAAAATATTGAATGGCCTCGGACGCTGGACCTGCTATTGAAAGAATGGGACGCTGGAACAGGAATTGGGAGAAGCGCGATGTGGACTGATCGGATGAATTGGCGTGTTGGGATGATCGCGGTGGCATTGTTCTTTAGCGTGGCGTGGTCCGGTTCGAGCCAGGCGGCGGACGCCAATAAAAAATACAAGATCGAAGGCGCCGGGGTTCTGTCCTGTGCGCAATATCTCGAAGCCCGGGATAAAAAATCACCGATGTATTACCGGTTGGGCGGGTGGATGAATGGCTATATGACGGCGGTTAACCGTTATTTGCCGGACACCTACGCCTTGGCGTCGTGGCAATCGATTGACCTGCTGTTGGCGTCGGTGGCCGCGAAATGTAAGGAAGACCCGACATTGTCGTTTCACAATGTGGCGCAGCTCCTCGTCGGGTTTCTTTACGCCTCTCGATTGCAGGAAAATTCCCCCAGCCTTGTCGCCAAGCGTGGTGAGAAGAAGGCCATCGTATACAAATCCATTTTGATGAAGGCTCAGCAACAGCTTTCGGACGACGGCTTCTATGGCGGCGCCATCAATGGCGAATACGACAACGAGACAGGCGAGGCGTTGTTGTCCTATCAAGGTTCAAAGGGTTTGTCGGAAACCGGACTGCCGGATCAACGCACGCTGGGCACAATGTTTTCCAAAAAAACACTGCCCGCAAAGTAAGCGCCGCCGCGCTAAGTATATTGTGTCGCGGCGGCGCGTGATTTATGGTCCCGCCGCGAATGGGGCGGCGTGTTTTTCAGCGCAATCCCATGCAAAATTAACAAGCTTTCCTACAATGAAGCGGGCGTGGCTTCGCCCCCTTCAAGGATCGAAATCGAACAAAGGAATGACGAATAATGCCAGCGGATCCAAACAGCAGCGATTATAGTCTAGGCGTTTTGGGCGCGGGCGCGATGGGGCGCGGCATTGTCCAGGTCGCCGCCGCAGGCGGCATGAATGTGAAGGTGTTCGACACCCGCCGCGAGTCGGTCGATGACGCGGTCGCGTTTATTGGCAATATGTTCACCCGCGCCGCCGAACGTGGCCGCATGACGGTGGAGGAAGCCGCCGCCGCGACCGCGCGCGTTCACCCCGTTGACAGCTTGAGCGACTTCGCCGGTTGCGACGCGGTGGTCGAAGCGGTCGTTGAAAATCTCGACGTCAAGCGCGCGGTCTTCGCGGAGTTGGAGGCGATCGTCGCCGATGACGCCATTCTGGCCAGCAACACGTCATCGCTGTCGGTCACGACAATCGCGTCATCCTGCACGCATCCGAACCGCGTCGCCGGGTTCCACTTCTTTAATCCGGTGCCGCTGATGCCCTTGGTTGAAGTGATTGCGGGCGTCTTGACCGATGACTGGGTGACGGATGCGTTGATGAATATCGGGCGGCGCATGACCCGCGAACCCGTACGCGTGAACGATGCGCCGGGCTTTCTGGTTAATCAGGTCGGGCGCGGGTTTAACATCGAAGCCGCCCATATGGTGCAGGAAGGCATCGCCGACACGGTGTCGATAGACCGTATCATGCGCGATGCGGGCGGGTTCCGCATGGGGCCGTTTCAATTGATGGATTTGACCGGGCTGGATGTAACCCACCCCGCGACGAAACTCATTTATGAACAATCCTTTCATGAAGCGCGCTTTCGCCCCGCGGTGTTGATGGAGACGCGTATGGCGGCGGGCCGCCTGGGACGCAAAACCGGCGGCGGATTCTACGCTTATGACGATGGCAAGATGGTGGAGGCGCCGGAAGCCGACGCGCCGTCCTACGATGGCCGCAAGGTATGGGTCAGCCCGGTGGAAGCCGATGGCCACGCCATGGTCTGTGAATATTTACGCGAGGTCGGCGCCGCCATCGATGCAGGGGACAAGCCGGGATCGGAGTCGTTGATTCTGGTGACGCCGGTCGGCGATGACGCCACCACCACAGCCCTCGCCCAGGGGCTCGACCCGGTGCGCACCGTCGCGGTCGATACGGTGGTCGGGTTCGACATGCGCCGGACCCTGATGACGACGCCGGTCACGGACCCGGCTTACCGGATGGCGGCCCATGCGGTCATGGCCATGGGTGATGTTCCCGCGACAGTGGTCCGTGATGGTCCCGGTTTCGTGGCGCAACGGATTATCGCCATGATCTGCAATGTCGGCTGTTCTGTCGCACAGTTCGGTGTTGCGTCGCCGGAAGATATCGACAAGGCTGTCACCTTGGGATTGAATTATCCATATGGCCCGTTGGCGTTTGGCGATAAAATCGGGCCGGACAAGATTTTGCGTATTCTGGAAGGAATTTATGGGCTGTCCCGCGACCCCCGTTACCGGCCCAACCCGTGGTTGACGCGCCGCGCCAAATTGGGCGTGTCGCTGTTGACCCCGGACGCTTACGAATAAGACGCCTGCGAATGAATACGGATTAATGGACAAACTCTGACAAAAGGGAGAAGCACAATGCTCGACGCTTATATCTACAGTGGGAAAAGAACGCCGTTCGGTCGTCACGCCGGTAAACTTTCAGCCGTGCGCCCGGATGACATGCTTGGCAATGTCATTCGCGACGCCGTCGCCGACAGCGATTTCAGTTCAGATCAGGTTTTTGACG
>JABJJH010000469.1 GCA_018660965.1 Rhodospirillaceae bacterium
CGGCGCGGCGATCCGGTGCCCCAGACCTCCATCGAATCCGCCCGGTTGATTTTGGCTTCGTGCGCCTTGCGGATCAGGGCTGGAATGACATGGCTGGTTTCCAGATCGAAATTATCGTGCGGCCCGTAGATATTCGTCGGCATCAGCGAAACCGCGTTGAACCCGTATTGCCGCCGATAGGCCGCGCACATTTTAAGCCCCGCGATCTTGGCGATGGCGTAGCATTCGTTGGTAGGCTCCAGCTCGCCGGTCAACAGATACTCTTCCTTGATCGGCTGATCCGCGAATTTCGGATAAATGCAGGACGATCCCAGGAACAACAGTTTTTCGACGCCGTGCCGGTAGGCGGAATCGATGATGTTCGACTGGATCATCAAATTTTCATACAGGAACGCCGCCGGTTGGGTGTCGTTGGCGTGAATGCCGCCAACCTTGGCGGCGGCGATGAACACGAATTCCGGTCGTTCCGCCTCGAAAAACCGGTCGACGGCGCCGCGGTCGCATAAATCCAGCGCCGCCCGGTCGCGTTCCAGAAGATTAACGTATCCCGTCGCCGTCAGCTTCCGGGAAATCGCCGACCCAACCAGCCCGCGATGCCCGGCGACGAAAATTCGTGATGTCGATTCCAATGTCATGACCGGCAGTATATCGAAATATCCGGGCGTATTCACGTGATGATCGCATCATCGCGTGAAGGTGATCAGCCGCTATTTCCCCGCACCGCGCGGATTGGCGTACATTGACGTTTAATTGGCAGGGAGAACCATCATGAAGCCCGCAACGCAAATCCCTTTGATGCGAGCCACCCTGATCGCCGCCGTCATAAGCATCCTTCCAATGCCCCTCCAGGCCGAACCTATCGGTGACGCGATCCGGGATGTGCCGATCTTCGACGCCCATATGCATTACAAGCAACCCGCCTGGGCGGCGTACCCGGTAAAGACGGTCATCGAGTTAATGGACGAGAATGGCGTCGCGATCGCGGCAGTGTCGTCCACGCCGGACGAAGGCTCCATCCGACTTTTCGAATTCGCGCCCGAACGCATCGTTCCGGTGTTGCGGCCTTATCATGACGACGCCGGGTCGTCGAATTGGACCAAGGCGCCGGGCATGCTGGCCTATCTACAGAAACGGATAGAAACCTATGCCCACAAAGGTATCGGAGAATTCCATATCCACGATCTCGATCCGAGCGACCGCCCGTTGTTGCGCGCCATCGCCCAAATCGCCAAGGCCCGGCGTATTCCGTTGCACATACATTCCGACGCGGCGCCGGTGCGTATGTTTTTTAAGTTGGAGCCCGAATTGACCATTCTGTGGGCGCATGGCGGCATGACCGAACCCGCCGAAGTCGTTGGCGCCATGCTCGACCGTTACCCAACGCTCTACGCGGACACCGCCTATCGGGAGTTCGATATTCTAAACGGCGGCGGCGACATTTCGCCCGCGTGGCGCGCGGTCATCAATCGGCATTCGGACAAGCTCATGGTCGGCACGGATACCTGGGTCAATGACCAATGGGACATTTACGCAAAACTGATCGCGCTGAACCGGCTGTGGCTCAGTAAATTGCCGCGCAATATCGCGGAACGTATCGCCTACAAGAATGCTGAGCGGCTGTTCCACCGGAAAGTTTCCCCAGCGCTTTTGGGAACCCGTTAAGGCGTACGGTCAGCCACTGATCCAGTACGACTGATCGGCGGGGAACACGGACCGGGTTTCGATGCGTTCCGCCGGTCCATCCAGCGTATCGGCCACGGCTTTCCAGACCGCGTAATGCGGCGCGGCGCGATGGGCCTCGACCGCGGCTTCATCCTTATAGACTTCATAGAAGTAGTAGACGTTGTCGTCCTCGATATCCTGCAACACGTTGAACCGGGCGCAACCGGGCTCGTCCTGTTCCGACCCCAGCGCATCGACTTCGATGGCGTCCAGAAAGCGTTGGCGCTGGTCAGGTTTGATCCTCACTTTTATCCATTTCGCAATCATGTTTATCTCCCTCTCCAGTTTAGTTCAGGCCGATTAAATTCAGGCGGCCCGCCAGCCGCCGTCGATGGTGAGAACCTCTCCGGTGGTGAAACTCGACTCATCCGACAATAGAAACACAACGCCATTGGCGATTTCTTCCGCACGACCAAACCGTTTCATGGCGTGCCGGTTTCGGGAATATTCCCGTGCGGCGTCGGGGTCGTCCGCGCGGGACATGCTGCGGTTCAACATGGGCGTGTCGATGGCGCCGGGCGCGACCGCATTCACGCGCACATTGTCCGGGGCCAATTCGAACCCCGCCGTCTTGACCAGACTGACGATGGCGCCTTTCGACGCGATATAGGGCGCGTTGAAACGCCCGCCGCCAAACGCCAGTTGGGACGCGATGGCGACAACCGACCCGCCACCGCCTTCGCGCATCGCGGGCAACACGCCGACCAGCCAGCGCCAGGTCGCCTTCACGTTGACTTCGAAAACACGGTCCCAGGCGTCCGGTTCGATAGCGTCGATGGCCGTGCCGGAACTGCTGATCCCGGCGATGGTCGCGAGCCCGTCGATGCGTCCGGAAGCCCCTGCCAACGCCGCCTCGACCGCCCGCACGATCACCGCTTCGTCGGTCACGTCGCCGGTGATCAA